>WHTY01000082.1 GCA_009377475.1 Actinophytocola sp. | reverse complement strand
TCGTTACCTGCCTTCTTGGTTTCCACGATGCGTTCGGCAACGCTTCTGATGCGATCCGCGCTCTCCAACGACGATCCGCCGTACTTTTGGACTACGAGCGCCACTGCGCGCCAACCTCCTCCAACGGGAGCGCCCAGGCCCCAGTCCTTGTATCGGGGCGGGCATCGTCCCTGTAGCTGAACCAAGGATACCGGCCGCCCCAACCCGTTCGCGGTACCGATGTGGCGCCGGCCACTTTCCGTTAACCCACGCACGCGTCTTCTACCAGCCGTGATGGGTTCGCGATGATGTTGTGCCAACGGCGTCGCGCGCGGCGCACTAGGCTGTACGGACCAGCGTTCGCCTACCCACGGAAAGCCGCAGTGAGTCCGACGGACACCGCAGCGCTCGTCGAGCCGCAGTCACCACCGCGCGTGTCGCCGGCCCCAGCCGGTGCGCCACGCCGCGACCGCGCCACCTCCCGCGCGCTGCTCGCGTTCGCTCCCGCGCTGGTGTACCTGGTCGTGCGCCACATCGGCGTGCTGATCCTGGTGCTGCTCGCCGGCCAGAACAACACCACCGCGCACCGTTCGCTGACGGCGTGGGACGGCCAGTGGTACCTCGGCATCGCCACCGGCGGCTACGGCAGCGCGCCGGACTGGCTGCTCGACGCGCACGGGCAACGCACCCCGCAGACGCCGTTGGCGTTCTTCCCCGGCTATCCGACGGTGACCGGCTGGCTGACCGACGTGTCCTGGATGGCGACGGACACCGCCGCGTTCGTCGTCAGCATCCTCGCGGGGATCGCGGGCGCGTACGCGCTGGTCCGCATCGGCACGCTGGTCAGGGGCGGGTCGCGCCGCGTGGGGCTGATCCTGGTCGCGCTGTTCGCCGCGTCGCCGATGGGCGTCGTGCTGTCGATGACGTACTCCGAGTCGTTGTTCTGCGCGCTCGCCGCGTGGTCGCTGGTGTTCGTGCTGCGGCGGCAGTGGGTGTGGGCCGGGGTGCTGTGCGCGTTGGCCGGGCTGGTGCGGCCGACCGGGCTCGCGCTGCTCCTCGCGGTGTGCGCGGCGGCGTTCGCCTGCGCGGTGGCGGTCCGCCGCCGGGGTGGCCTCCGGCCCGCGCTGCGTCCACTCGGCGGGCTGCTGCTCGCCCCGATGGGGATGGTCGGGTACCTGTGGTGGGCCGGCGCGCAGATCCGACAGGAGCAAGGTGCCCTCGCGCAGCTCGGCGGGTGGAGCGAGCTGCAACGGGACGGATGGAACTCCGAGTTCGACGGCGGCGCTGCCACGCTGCGGTTCACCGGCGAGGCCATCGCACGGTCGGAGTCCGTACACGAGGTGGGCACGGTCTTGGTGCTGCTCGCCGCCGTCGCGCTGGTCGTCGTCGGGTTCGTCCGGCGGCTGGAGTGGCCGCTGCTGGCGTATGGGCTCGGCGTGCTGATCATGGACCTCGGCTCGAACGGCCTGATGAACTCGAAGGCCCGGCTGCTGCTGCCCGCGTTCACGTTGCTCATCCCTGTCGCGCTCGGGCTCGCTAAGCGCAAGCCGGCGACGACGTTGACGGTGCTGGTCGCGGTGACCGTCGTGAGCGGCTGGTTCGGCGCGCACGCCCTCGTCACCTGGCCGTACGCGATATAACTAAAGCCATGCAGCGCAAGCCTGCGACGACGAGCGTCGCCGTGCACGAGTTGATCGCGCAACGCTGGAGCCCGCGCGCGTTCGACCCGGACGCCAAGGTCTCCGAGGAGCAACTGCGCGCGTTACTGGAAGCCGCCCGGTGGGCGCCGTCGTCCGGCAACACCCAGCCCGCGCGGTTCCTGGTCGGACGTCGAGGCGACGCCGTGTTCGGCCGCCTTCTCGGCACGCTGACCGAGCGCAACCAGGACTGGGCGCACCGCGTCGGCGTGCTGCTCGCCGGGCTCGCGGCCACCCGCAACGAGAAGGGCGACGTCCCCTACGCGGAGTACGCCGTCGCGCTCGCCGCGCAGAACCTCGTGTTGCAGGCCGTGGCTGAGGGGCTGGCCGCGCACCAGATGGCCGGGTTCGACCCCGACGCGCTGCACCGCGCGTTCGCACTGCCCGACGACGTCCGACCGGTGGTCACGATCGCCGTCGGCGTGCAGGCGGACGCCGACGTGCTCGGTGCGCAACGGCGCGTCGATCGGGAACGCGGCGAGCGGTCCCGCATCCCGCTGGCGGAGTTCGCACGCGCGGAGTGGGACACGCCCGCGTTCTGAGCGGGGGACGGGCTGGCGCGGCGAAAGACGCTTTCCCTGCGTTGGGTGCAGTGAAAGCGTCATTCACCGCATCTGACGCAGTGAAAGCGTCTTTCAGCGCAAGCGCTACTTCCCCAGCGACCCGATGCGGCGGATGATCGCGGCGCCAAGGGACGACACGATCAGCCAGAAGATCGCGGCGATGCCGTAGTTGACCAGGATCTTCAGCTTCTCGTCCTCGGGCTGGAACAGGTCCTTGAAGGCGAGCGCGAGCGGATCGGCCCAGTCGCGGACGAACGACACGATGCTGTTGTCCCTGTTCGCGTCGGCGATGGTGAACACCACGTGCAACACCAGCACCAGCGCGAACAGCAGGAACACCCAGCGCACGATCGCGGCGAGGATGGTGACGAACCTGTCCTTGACCGCGACCCAGTCGACGCTCGGGCCGCGTTTACCACCCACGGGCTCGTCCTCGTTCGACTTGTCGCTCGACTTCTCAGCGTGCTCGGCCATGCCGGGAGTCTGACATGTCACGCGGCGCGCCGCTATGGCTACACGGCCGAATCGCCCGGTCAGCCCGCCTGCGGCTCCCCTCACGAGTGCCCGCGCTCGACAGTGTGGTTATGCTGAGACCCGTGGCACGCGCACTCCTGCTTCGCTGCCGCGACGGGGCCTGATCCGACCGGCCCCCCGTCGCGGGGCTTCGTCGTGCCGCCGGTCACCCGCCCTTGGCGGAAACACCGACAGCAGGAGACCATCAACCAATGTCCACTTCCCCCCGCCCGGAACACGGCCCCATCGCCGCGCCGAACGGCCCGGTACCCGCCGGCCAGCCGGTGTGGAATCCCCAGCGCAGCAGCTCGATGCCGGTCGACCGGTATCAGCCCTGGTACCGCCTGGTCGAAGACATCCAACTGCCCGACCGCACCTGGCCGGACGCCCGCATCACCCGCGCGCCGCTGTGGTGCGCCGTCGACCTCCGCGACGGCAACCAGGCGCTGATCGACCCGATGTCGCCCGCGCGCAAGCGCAAGTTCTTCGAACTGCTCGTCGCGATGGGCTACAAGGAGATCGAGGTCGGCTTCCCGTCGGCGTCGCAGACCGACTTCGACTTCGTCCGCGAGATCATCGAAGCGGACGCCATCCCCGATGACGTGCGGATTCAGGTGCTGACGCAGTGCCGCTTCGAGCTCATCGAGCGCACCTTCGAAGCGCTGAAGGGCGCGCCGAAGGCCGTCGTCCACATCTACAACTCAACGTCGATCCTGCAGCGTCGCGTCGTGTTCCGCGAGGAGCGCGAGGGGATCAAGAAGATCGCGACGCAGGGCGCCGAGCTGGCGCAGGAGTTCGCGGCGAAGAACCCGGAGACGGACTTCCGGTTCCAGTACTCGCCCGAGTCCTACACCGGCACCGAGCTGTCCTATGCCGCCGAGGTGTGCAACGCCGTCACCGACATCTGGCAGCCGACACCGGAGAACCCGGTGATCCTGAACCTGCCCGCCACGGTGGAGATGGCGACGCCGAACGTCTACGCCGACTCGATCGAGTGGATGGGCCGCAACCTGGACCGCCGCGACTCGGTGATCCTGTCGCTGCATCCGCACAACGACCGCGGCACCGGCATCGCCGCCGCCGAGCTGGGCTACCAGGCTGGGGCGGACCGGATCGAGGGCTGCCTGTTCGGCAACGGCGAGCGGACAGGCAACGTCGACCTGGTCGCGCTGGGCATGAACCTGTTCAGCCAGGGCATCGACCCGCAGATCGACTTCTCCGACATCGACCACATCAAGCGCACGGTCGAGTACTGCAACCAGCTGCCGGTGCACGAGCGCTCGCCGTGGGGCGGTGACCTGGTGTTCACCGCGTTCTCCGGCAGCCACCAGGACGCGATCAACAAGGGTTTCGACGCGCTGGAGTCGGCCGCGGAGAAGGCGGGCGTGCCGGTGAACGAGTTCCCGTGGGAGGTCCCGTACCTGCCCATCGACCCGAAGGACGTCGGCCGGACGTACGAGGCCGTCATCCGGGTGAACTCGCAGTCCGGCAAGGGCGGTGTCGCCTACGTGATGCGCAGCGAGCACCAGCTCGACCTGCCGCGCCGCCTGCAGATCGAGTTCTCGCAGGTCGTCCAGCACTACACGGACACGTCCGGCGGCGAGGTCGACCCGGACACCATGTGGGACGCGTTCAGCAGGGAATACCTGACGACGACGTCCCCGCTGGAGCTGGTGCGCTCGCACGTCACCGACAACGGTGGCGGCCAGTACTCCATCGAGGTGACCGTGAACGTCGATGGTGAGCCGAACGAGATCACCGGCTCGGGCAACGGGCCGATCGCGTCGTTCTTCGACGCGCTGTCCACCATCGGCTACGACATCAAGCTGCTGGACTACAGCGAGCACGCCATGACGGCGGGCGACGACGCCAAGGCGGCGAGCTACGTCGAGTGCGCCATCGACGAGAAGGTGTACTGGGGCGTCGGCGTCGACCCGTCCATCGTGACGGCGTCGCTGCGAGCAGTGCTCTCAGCGATCAACCGGGCGCACCGCTAACGCGGCGTCACCGCGCGGGCCTCGGCGCGCAGCAGGTCCAGCACCGTGGCGACCGCGGGGCGTGCCGATGCGCCGGTGCGCAGCACGGCCTCGACGTGGCGGGCCGCCCTGATCCCGGCGATCGGCTTGCGCAGCAAGCGCTTGCCGCGCCGGGTGTCCACGGTGTACCTGGGCAGCAGCGCGACGCCGTGGCCCGCCGCGACCAGCGCTTCCGTGACGCCGAAGTCGTTGATGCGCTGCACGACGTCCGGCCGTACCCCGGTGCGGACGACCAGCGAGCGCAGCACGTCGTCGACCGGGAAACCGACGTCGACGCCGATCCAGCGCTCGGTCGCAAGCTCGGCCAACTCGACCTTGCGCCGGTGCGCGAGCCGGTGACCGACCGGCAGCGCGACATCGAGCGGTTCGCGGAGCAGGTGCGTCACAGCCAGCCGATCGGACTCGTACGGTGCGGCATGCTCGTCACGATGCGTGACGACGATGTCGAAGTCGGCCAGCAGGCCGGGAACCTCAGTGGGCGTCATGTCGACAACCCCCACCTCGACACCCAGCTCAGGGTGCTCGTTGACCCGGTGCAGGAAGCCGGGCAGCAGCAAGAGTCCGCCGGAAGGGAAGAACGCGATCCGCACGGTGCCGCGTGGCACGCTCCGGTAGGTGTCCAGCTCGGACCTCGCACGATCCACGGCGGCCAGCACCTCGTCGGCGCGGACGACGAGAGCGCGACCGGCGTCGGTCAATCGCAGACCACGCCCAGCTGGTTCGGTCAGCACCACCCCGACCTCCGCCTGCAACGCCTTGAGCTGCTGCGACACGGCGGACGGCGTGCAGTGCAACGCGGCGGCAGCGGCCGTGAGGCTGCCTCGGTCAGCGAACTCGCGAAGCGTGCGGAGCCGGACAACGTCCATGAAGCAAGCCTACAAAGAAGCTGAAGAATAATTCGCTAGTGCTTTAGAATCGTTGCCCGCAGGCTCGGAGATATGTCGCAACGGGATCGCCTGCTCGCCCTGTCCGTGGCCGTGATGTGGGGCGTGAACTTCCTCGCCATCCACGCCGTCATCCAGCACTTCCCGCCGTTGTTCGCCGCAGCGCTGCGGTTCGCGGTACTCGCCGTGCCGACGATGCTGTTCGTGCCGTGGCCGGGAGTCAAGCTGCGTTGGCTGATCGGGTTCGGGCTCGGCTTCGGCACCGGGCACTTCGCGTTCCTGTTCGTCGCGATGCACATCGGGATGCCGACCGGGCTGGCGTCGTTGGTGCTCCAGTCGTCGGCGCCGTTCACGGTGCTGCTCGGCGCGGTGTTGCTGCGCGAGCGGATCACGCCGATCGCGGCGTCCGGCATCGGGCTCGCGGTGCTCGGCATGGGCATCATCGGCTGGCAACGCGCGGAGCACGCCGCGCTGCTGCCGATGATCCTGACGGTGCTCGCCGCGCTGAGCTGGGCGACGGGAAACCTCTGCACCCGCAAGGGTTTCGCGGAGGCGACGGGGCCGGTGAACCCACTGCACTTCACGCTGTGGATGTCGGTCGTGCCGCCGCTTCCGATGTACGCGCTGTCGCTGGCGTTCGAGGACCCGTCGGCCGGGTGGGAGGCGTTCGGCAGCATCGGGACGTCGGAGGGGTTGGTCGCGCTCGGCGGGCTGGTGTACATCGTGCTGATCGGCACCGTGGCCGGGTCCGGGCTGTGGAGCACGCTGATGAGCCGCAACCCGGCCGGGGTGGTCGCGCCGTTCTCGCTGCTGGTGCCCATCGTAGGCATGACGGCGGCGTTCCTGGTGCTCGGCGAGCGGCCGACCGCGATCGAGATCGCGGCGGCGGTCGTCGTGATCGTCGGTGTGTTGCTCGGTTCGATGTCCCGGCCGGTGCGCGAGCCGACGACGCCGCAGGCGGAGTGCGCGACGGTGGGGCGCTGACGGTGGGGCGACGCCCACGCGAGTTGATCGCGACGCCCACGCGAGTTGATCGCGACGCCCACGCGAGTTGATCGCGACGCCCACGCGAGTTGATCGACTTCCGGGATTGCGGGGCCACGCCGGCGCCGCTGCCCTACGGCTTGAGGACGACCTTGCCGATCGTGGCACGGGACTCCAGCGCCTGGTGCGCGTCGGCGGCACGCGCCAGCGGGAACGTCGCGCTGACCACCGGCGTCAGCTCACCCCGTGCGGCGGCGGTCAGCGCGCGTTCCTCAAGCACCCGGACACCCCGGCGCAGCAGTTCCGGCGCGAACGCTGGCGCGACGGTGATGCCGCGCCCGACGACGTCCGCTCCGCCCACAGTGGTCGGTCGCCCCGACGACCAGCCGAGCACCAGCGCCCTGCCGCCGCGCCTGAGCAGTTCCAGCGCGGTGCGGCCGTGTTCACCCCCAATCATGTCGAACACGGTCGTCACCGGCTGGTCCGCCAAGGCCGAGCGCACCTCATCGGCCCAACCGGCCGCGGTGTAGTCCACCGCGACCGTCGCGCCGAGCCCCCTGACATGCTCGACCTTGGCAGCGCCGCCCGCGACGCCGACCACGGTGGCCCCAGCCCGGCGCGCGGCCTGCACCAGCAGACTGCCGACGCCCCCGGCCGCCGACGTGATCAGCACGACGTCGTCGCTGGTCAGCCGGGCTGTCTCCAGCACGCCCATCGTGGTGCGCCCGGTGCCGATCATGGCGACCGCGGCGTCGTCGGCGAGGCCGTCCGGGATCGGGTGCAGCGCATCGACGTCCCGTACCGCCAACTCGGCGTAGCCCCCCGCTCGCGGGCCCGAGATGCGCGACGACCCGCATGCCGAGCCACGTCCCATCGACATCCGGTCCAAGCTGATCGACGACGCCCGCGACTTCGCGGCCCGGCGTCATCGGCAGGTTCGGCAACGGGTACGACCCCATCTGCTCGCCCGCCCTGATCCGGGTGTCGAGCAGGTGGACGCCCGCCGCCTCGACGACGATGCGCACCTGACCGACGGCCGGGGCGGGGTCGTCCACCGTCTCGTACCGCAGGGCGGAAGCAGGACCGAACTCGTGCTGGCGAATCGCGTGCATGACCCTACGCTAGAACTTCGAGTTAACTCGACGTCAAGCCATGGCGGGCAGGCGACTCTGCTGCCAACGCGAGATTTGCACGACCAGGCAGGTAATCAGGATGGCGGCAATGGCGCTCACGACCGTCGACATCGCCTCGGCTGTCACGATGGCATCCAGCACCTCGGTCGTGATCTCGCTCGATTCCTTCACGAAGATGTAGTAGTCGATGACGTTGTCGAGCAGGAAGAACACCCACCACCAGCCGACCACCTTGGTGAACGGCATGTTGTGCATGTTGTAGCCCTCTGGCGCGGCGTCGGGGTGGCTCGCCTTCCAGACGTCGCGCACGACCTGGAACGGGAACCACAGATTCACAACCGGGCAGATCCAGCCGCCCCAGACCCATCCTCGGCTACGAGCGTGCCGCGCCTGGCACAGCAGTTCGGAGTTAACCCGCGCCCGCCAGAGCCAGATCAGGAAGACGAGAGCAGTAAGCACCAGCAAAGCTACCGAGGCAATGGCGATCGAGCCGGTGATCTCGTCAGCGCGGCCGAGATCACCCATTTGCGCCGTACCGGCTTGGTAATCACGGACAACGTCGTGCGTGTTGCGCGCGGCCAGGTAGAACCCGAGATCAGCCACGACAGGCAACCAGATCAACACGATGGCCGCCCTGCCGAATCCGATGACCGAGCGCAGCTCTCCGGTTGGCTGCGGCAACGACTCGGACGGTTCCGGCGGGATGGACGAATACGGTCCCGATTGCGGAGATACGAATGCTGCGGGTTCTTGCATACGGTTAGTACCTCTCATTGAGTTGTGACCGTTTTTTGACAGGACCGCGCAGTGTACTGATCCCGCACCTGCCGTGAGTGCCGTTTGGCGGAACTGCCGGGCGCGGCGCGGGTGTCCACGCTGCACTGGGCGCGGCACAAGCCGCTGCGCTGCACTGACACGCGGAGGGCTTCTCGCAAGGCGGCTTGACGTGACTGGCATCACTGGATACCGTTCGGTATTCAATACCGGCGAGTATCGAAGGTGGTCAGGGCATGACGAAAGCGGGAGACAGTCCGGCGGGCCAGGAGCGCGACGGCAGGCCGACAACGTGGGGGCCGCCTGGCGACCGCACGTCAGGAGCCGGCAGGAGGCTGACGTGGTCGGCACGGCGTGACCGCCCAGTGCCGAGACGCCTGGCGGGGCAGGCGCACGTCACCGTCGGCGCGGCGGCCAAGGTGGTCGTCACCGTCGGCGCGACGGCGG
The DNA here is from genome assembly GCA_009377475.1 of Actinophytocola sp. Lineage (GTDB taxonomy): Bacteria > Actinomycetota > Actinomycetes > Mycobacteriales > Pseudonocardiaceae > Haloechinothrix_A. The sequence continues at coordinate 14,474 of WHTY01000082.1, read as the reverse complement.
CGCTGGCCGCCGGCGCGCTCGCCCCGGCGGCCAGCGCCGTCATCCCCGCGCACGCAGCGCCCTCCCAGGCCGCGCACGCCATGCAGCCCGCCAAGGCCCAGGCCGCGCACGCCGTGCAGCCCGCCACCGTGCAGCAGACCCCGCCACCGCAGGACGACCCGTTCTACACTCCGCCGGACCCGATCCCCGACGTCGCGCCGGGCAGCGTCCTCCGCTCCCGGCAGATCGACGTCTCCGGCAACGGCTTCAGCGTGCCGGTCAACGCCTGGCAGGTGCTGTACCGCTCGACGTCGGCCACCTTCGCGCCGAACGCCGTCTCCGGCACCGTGATCGTCCCCGAGCAGGCGTGGACCGGCGATGGCGAACGTCCGCTGGTGTCGTACGCCGTCGGCACCCACGGCCTCGGTCCGACGTGCGCGCCGTCCTACAAGCTCGCCACCGGCTCCGAGCAGGAGTTCTCGCTGTTCAGCCAAGCCCTGAACCGGGGCTGGGCGGTCGCCGTCACCGACTACGAGGGCCTTGGCACGCCGGGTCCGCACACCTACGTCGCCGGACGCTCGCTCGGCCACGCGATGCTCGACGCCGCGCGCGCCGCCGAACGACTGCCGGACGCCGGACTCGGCAACTCCGCCCAGATTGGACTGTGGGGCTACTCCGAAGGCGGCTTCGCGACCGCGTGGGCAGCGCAGCGCGCGGCGGACTACGCGCCGGAGCTGAACGTCGCGGGCGCTGCGGTCGGCGCGGCCCCCGCCAACATGGAAGACATGGCCAACCTGCACGACGGCGGCCCGGCGAGCGGACTCGTCCTCGCGGCGGCGGTGGGCCTCGCGCGGGCCTACCCGGACGCGCCGTTCCAGGAAATCCTCACCGACGAGGGCAAGCGGATGGCCGCCGAGATCAGCACCCAGTGCGTCGAGGAGTTCTCCGCCCGCTACGCCTTCCGCAGCCTGTCCAGCTACACCACGGTGGACGACCCGATGTCGCTGCCGAGGTGGCAGGAGGTGCTGGCCGACATACGGCTCGGCGGCACCACACCGCAGGCGCCCGCGATGATCTACCACTCGCCGACCGACGAACTGGTCACCTTCGACCAAGCCATCGCGCTCAACCGAGACTGGTGCGCGGGCGGCGCGACGGTCCAGTTCCAGCCCGCCGTGCTCGGTGACCACGTCGTCGGCGCGGTCACCGGCGCGCCGATCGCCGTCGACTACCTCGGCGGCCGGTTCTCCGGACAGCAGGCACCCGACACCTGCGGCACCGCACCGTGACCCGACGTCGTCCCACCAGGGAGGAAACCCGGCGGCGAGTCCTGGCCGCGGCCCACGACGTCTTCACGACGCACGGGATCGAGGCCGCGTCGGTGGCCGACGTCGCCGCCGCGGCCGGGCTCACCAAGGGCGCGGTGTACTCCAACTTCCGCAGCAAGAACGACCTCGTCCTCACGCTGATGGACGAGTACGTCGCGCAGCGACAGCGAGAGGCGACCGAGCTGTTCGACAGCGCGGCCGACGCCGACCACGCCCTGCGTGACGTGGGCAAACATCTGGTCGACGCCATCCACACCGGCGCGAAGTGGCAGCGGCTGCTCATCGCCTACGCCGTCGGCGGGCAGCACGACCCCGAACTGGCGGACGCGCTGCGGCTCCGACGACAACGGCTGCGCGCCTCGCTGGCGGGCATGATCGAGCGAGTCGCCGAGCGGCACGGGCTCACGCTGCCGTTCCCGCCGGACGAGGCGGCCATGGTCGTGCTCGCGTTGTCGAACGGCTTCGCGGTGGAGGACAGCCTCGATCCCGGCGCGGTGCCGGACGACCTGTTCGGCCGGGTGCTCGCTGTGCTGGGCACCGGCGGCGCAGGCGGCACCGGCGGCGCTGGCCCGACGACGTAAGCGGCGGGGCGGCACGCGCAACGCGGCGCCGCCCCGCACCAGCTCACGTCAGTGCTCGCTAGGCACCTGCTCCGGGTCGCCGACGTGCACGCCGTCCTGTCGCACCGTGATGCCGTGGAGGTGGCAGGCGACGTCGCGGCCCTTGACCTGCTGCACGGCGGGCTCCGGCCCTGGTCCAAATCGGACGACGACGCCGCGTTCCTCGACCTCGACGTCGGTCACGGCGGAGAAGACGTTCGCGGGCAACACCGGACCGTTGTCCCGCAGCCACTCCGCCAACGTGTCCGGAGTGGACGATGGAAACCGCACGTAGTCCGTGCCGACGTCTGCGTCGCTGAGCTTGCCGAACAACTCCAGCTCAGCGGCGAACGTCTCCTTGTCCACTTCGGTCCACCGGTCCTCGAGGATGTCGATGAGGTCGTGGCCCTGCCAACCGCACGACGCGAACGCCTCCGGACAGCGCGGATGGAACCGGCATCCGGCTGGCGGCTTTGCGGCGTCTGGGATCTCGCCGCGCGGCAGCTTCTTCGGCCGGTTCCGCCGACCCGCCTCTGGCAGCGGGATCGCCGACAGCAGCGACCGCGTGTACGGGTGCTGCGGGTCGTCGAACAGCGCGTCGGACGACCCCTGTTCGACCAGCCCACCCAGGTACAGAATGCCGATCCGGTCACACAGGAACCGCGCCGTCGCCAGGTCGTGCGTGATGAACACGTACGTCAAGTCGAAGTCCCGCTTCAGCTCGAGCATCAGCTCAAGCACCCGCGCCCGAACACTCATGTCGAGCGCGGCGACCGGCTCGTCCGCTACGACGAACTTCGGCTCGGTAATCAACGCACGCGCGATGACCAGCCGCTGCTTCTGCCCACCGGACAGGTCCTCCGGGTAGCGGTCGAGGAAGCTCTCCGCTGGGTGCAGCCCGACCCGCTCCAGCATCTCCACCACCCGCTTGCGCGCTTGGGCGCGAGTGCTGACCATGCCGTGGATGTGCAGCGGGTGGCCGACGCCCTGCCCGATCGTCATCGCCGGGTTCAGCGAGGCGTTCGGGTCCTGGAAGATCATGCTCAGCTCGCGCCGCAACGGTCGCATCTCGCCGTCGTCCAGCGGAACCAGGTCGCGACCCCGGTACCGGATCTGGCCCGACGTCGGCTGCACCAGCTTGAGCAGCGAACGGCCCAGCGTCGTCTTGCCCGACCCGCTCTCGCCGACGAGGCCGAGCACCTCGCCCTTGCCGACCGAGAAGCTCACCCCGTCGACGGCCTTGACGACGTCCTTGCCGCCACCGCCGAACAGCCCGCCGCGCGCGGGGAAGTGCGTCTTCAAGTCGTCGACGACTAGCAGCGGTTCCGAATCGGTCACCGGTGTCTGTCCTTCCTCGCTCATATGCCGCTCACCTGGGGATCACCCGATGGGGCAACGACTCCTTCCGGCACCGGCTGCCCGGCGCCCGGATAGAGGAAGCACGCGGCCCGCTGGTCAGGGCCGACCTCGGTCAGCTCGGGCGGGGTGTCCGTGCAGTGGTCCATCACGTGCGGACAGCGCGCCGCGAACCGGCAGCCCTTCGGCGGGTCGATCAGGTTCGGCGGGTAGCCGCCGATGGAGCGCAACTCGGTCGTGTTCAGCGAGATCGTCGAGGCCACCAGCCCCCGCGTGTACGGGTGCTTGGGGTTGGTGAAGATCTCGTCCACCGGACCCATCTCCACGATCTTGCCCGCGTACATCACCGCGACCCGATCGCAGGCCTCGGCGACGACACCAAGGTTGTGGGTGATGAACAGGATGCCGACGTTCTCCTCGGCCCGCAGCCGCTCCAGCAGCGACAGAATCTGCGACTCGACGATGACGTCCAGCGCGGTCGTCGGCTCGTCCGCGACGATCAGCCGCGGTGTGAGCACGATCGACAGCGCCAGCATCACGCGCTGCCGCATGCCGCCGGAGAACTCGTGCGGGTAGTTGTCGATCCGCGTCGGGGGGATGCCGACCTGTACCAGCGCGTCCCGCGCCAGCGCGCGAGCCTGCTCGCGAGCCGTCTTCGGCTTGTGCGTCCTGATCATCTCGACGAAGTGGTCGCTGACGCGTTCCAGCGGGTTGAGCCGGGTCATCGGCTCCTGGAACATCAGCGACACGCCTTCACCGCGCAGCTTCCGCACCTCGGACCCCGGCGCGGTGACGACGTCGGTGCCGTCGACGTCCACCTGGCCGTGCACCACGCCGCCCGGCGGCATCAGGCGCAGCATCGCCCTGCCCATGGACGACTTGCCGCAGCCAGACTCGCCGACGAGCGCGACGGTTTCGCCCCGCTTGATGTCGAAGCTGACGCCGTCGACCGCCCACAGTGGACCGGAAGCGGTGCGGTAGCCGACCCGCAGGTCGCGCACCTTCACCGCGAGCCCTTCGCCATCCTGCTCTGCGGCGTCCGACCTCCGCTGCGAACGGTCCCGACGACGCGCCATCGGCATCGCCTTGATCTTGCGGCCCGCCTTGCCCCTCGCGCGCAGCAACGGGTTGATGACATCGTTCAGGCCCTCGCCGACCAGCGTCAACGCCATCACCAGCAGCACGATCGCCAGGCCGGGCCACAGCGCCGTCCACCAGATGCCCGCCGCGACGTCGTTGACCGCCTGCGAGATGTCGTAACCCCACTCCGGCGTCGGGGGCTGCACGCCGTAGCCGAGGAAGCCGAGCGAGGCGAGCACCAGGATCGCGTCGGCGGCGTTCAGCGTCAGGATGACCGGCACGGTCTGCACGACGTTGAAGAACACGTAGCGCCCGAGCACCGTCCGGTTCCGCGCGCCGAACGATCTCGCCGCCTCGACGAAGGGTTCCTCCTTCACCGACAGCGTGTGGTTGCGCACCACCCGGAAGTACTGCGGGATGTAGACCAAACCCACTGCGGCTGCCGCCGATGGCACACCCGGCGAGAGGTACGCCGCGAGCACGAACGACACGATGATCGCCAGCACCAGTGGCGGGAACGCGTACACCGCGTCCATCGCCGTCACCATGATCCGGTCCAGCCTGCCGCCCCGGTAACCGCTGAACAGCCCGAGCGTCACGCCGACGACCATGGCGATCGACACCGCAAGTGCCATGACGGCGAACGCGAGCGTCGCGCCGTCGATGATCCTGGCGAGGACGTCGAACTGGTCCTTCGTCGTGCCGAACCAGTGCTCGGCCGACGGCGGCGCCAGTTCGGGGAACGTCGTGAACTCGCCGGGCGACGTCTCGGCGCGGTACTGCGTGCCGCCGTACGGATACACCAGCGGGCCGATGAACGCGAGCGCGATGAACGCGGCGATGATGCCGAGTCCGCTGAAGATCAGCCCGCGCGAGATCCTGCTCGACTCCCGGAACGGCCGCCACGCGTGGTGTAGTCGGGTCTTCAGTGGCGTCCGCGCCTCGAGCACGGCGTTGTCGCCACCGGTAGATGTGCTTGTCATGTCTCCTCGCCCATCAGTAACGCACCCGGGGGTCGACCAACCCGGTGAAGATGTCGATCAGCAGCGACACACCCACGATCACCAGCGCGATGAACGTGACGATGCCCTGCACCGCCGCGTAGTCCCGAGCGCCGATGAAGCCGACGAGCGCCTGCGCGAGACCCGGCCAGGTGAACGTGTGCTCGGTCAACACGGCGTTCCCGATCAGCATCGCGAACTGCAACCCCATGATCGTGATGATCGGGATGAGCGCGGTCTTGAACGCGTGCCGGAACAGCACGACGTGTTCGCGCAACCCGCGCGCCCGCGCTGCCTCGACGTAGTCCGAGCGCAACGTCTGCAGCATGTTCACGCGGACGAGGCGGATGAACACGCCGCCGAGCAGCAGCCCGAGCGTCACCGCTGGCAGAACGAGGTGCGAGAGCACGGTGCCGAGCGCCGCCATGTCCCCAGTGATGATCGAGTCGAGCACGTAGAACCCCGTGATGGGGTCCGGCGCGTCGAAGCCGCCAGCGCGTTGCTGGCTCGGCAGCCAGCCGAGCTCCACCGAGAAGTACAACTGCGCGAGCAGCCCGGTCCAGAAAACCGGCGCGGCGTAGATGAGAATGCCGAACAGCCTGCCGCCGACGTCGAACGGCGTGTCGCGCAGCCTGCCGGACAGCGCGCCGACGGTGATGCCGAGCAGGATCGCGACCAGCATGGCGGCAATGGCGAGCTCGATCGTGGCCGGCGCGGTGTCGAGCACGATCTGCACAACACTGCGCGGATCGGTGATCGGGTTACCGAAGTCGCCAGTGAGCGCGTTGCCCATGTAGTTGAAATATTGCACGTAGAGCGGGTCGTTGAGGCCAAGCGCCTCCTTGCGCTGCGCGATCTCCTCCGGTGGCAGCCTGCCGCCGAGCGTCGCTGTCACCGGGTCGCCCGGGGCCGCGTTGAGCAGCAGGAACAGCAACGTGAGCAGGATGAACACCATCGGGATGGCGAGCAGGAGACGCTGCGCGATGTAACGACCCAAGGAACCAGCTTTCACAGCCTTCAGGCCTTTCTATCCACACAGCGCGCAGGCGTGACCGTGGAGAGAACCGCATCTCTCCACGGCCACGCCGCGGTGTGAAGCACGACGGTGTCGAACCGTCCGCGTGTTACTTGTGGATCAGGGAGTAGCGGAACACCTGGGAGGCGTCCATGGTGTCCTGCACGCCCTCGACGTCGCTCCGCACGAACGCCTCCGGGATGCTGACGTACAGCGGCACGATCGGCGCGTCCTCCGCGGCGATCTGCTGGATCTCCTCGAACGTCTTCATGCGCTCCTCGGAGTCCGCCGCTTCCGCCGTCTCCTCGTCGCGGATGAGCTTGTCCATCTCGGGGTTGTCGTACATCCGCAGGAAGCTCTGGTCGGAGTGGTAGAACGGCTGGATGTAGTTGTCCGGGTCGAGGTAGTCCGGGTACCAGCCGAGCAGGAACGCCGGGTACTGCCCCGTCGGGCCAGGCGCCATGTTCGAGCTGTACTGCGCCCACTCGGCGGACTTCTGGTTGACCTCGAACGAGCCGCTTTCCTCCAGCATGCGGGTCAGCGTCTCGGCGAGCGGCGGCTCGGTCGGGCCGTAATGGTCGGTGCTGTACCAGAGGTCCATCTCGACCTTGCCGTCGATGAAGTCGCTCGGCTCCTTGTCGCTGTACATCTCGTCGAACGCGGGGACGTCCGCGTCCTCGAACGAAGGCGGAACCATCGAGTACAGCGGCTCACCAGCGCCGCCAAGCACCTCGTCGATGATGCGGTCCCGGTCGATGGCAGCGGCGAACGCCTTGCGCACGTTCGGGTCGTCGAACGGCTTCAGCCTCGTGTTGAAGACCATGTACCGAATCGATGCACCCTCACCCTGGATGACGCTGACGCTGTCGTCGCTCTCCAGCGAAGTGCGCTGCTCCGGCGTCAGGTCGCGGAAGGCGACGTCGATCTCGCCCGACTTGAGCGCGGTCACCATCTGCGCGCTCTTGTCGAAGAAGCTGACCAGCACGCGGCTGTTCTTCGGCGCCTCGTCGAAGTAGTCGCCGAACGCGGCGAGCTCGATCGACTCGCCCTGCCGGTTGTCCTCAAGCGTGTACGGGCCGGTCGAGACCAGGTTCTCGTTGATGTACTTCTCATACGTGTCGTCGGTCGAGTCGTCCGGCAGCTTCTCGTCCGGCGCGGTGTACTCGCCGTCCGACGGCACGATGGTCGCGACGTTGTAGGCCAGCTTGGACCCGAAGGTGATGTCCGGCTCTGTGAGCGTGATCTCCGCCGTCTGCGGGTCGGGCGCCTCGACAGAGTCGATGCCCTCAAGCAGGAAGGCCGCGCCCTCCGGGTGGTTGATGTTCAACGCGCGCTCCAGCGAGAACTTGACGTCCTCACTGGTCATCTCGGAGCCGTCGTGGAACTTGACGCCCTCGCGCAAGGTGAAGGTGTAGGTCAGGCCGTCCTCGCTGATCTCCGGCTCGTCCGCCGCGAGATCGGGGCTCGGCGTCGTCTCACCCGGCTTGTAGCTCACCAGGGTGGAGCCGATGTTGTCGATGATGGTGCCGCAGTAGTAGCTGTAGCACTTCGCGGGATCGAGCGTGGGGACGGAGTCGGTGGTGCCGACGATGATGTCGCCACCTTCGCCTTCACCGCCGCCCTGGCCGCCGTCACTCTGGCACGCGCTGAGCACCATCGTGAGGGCCGCAGCACCCGCTACAGCCGCTTGCCACGGGCGCTGTTGCCCCCGCAGCCGAAGCAACCGAGCCATCCGTGTTCGGGTCATCACACACCTCGGGTTGTGTCCTTGTCTGTGCGTCGGGAGACACCTTAGACCCGAGTAACCCTCATGTGGGGCTTAGTGGATCACGATCCGGCCACATAGTGGGACAGCAGATCGCGTGGACGGAGCCATCCGGTGCAAACCGGGCTATCTCCGGGTGGCGGCGTCCGAACGGAGGGTGACTGACGGCGTGCCGGCTACAGCGCACGGCGGCCGGAGAAGGCGCGACCGAGGGTCAGCTCGTCGGCGAACTCGAGGTCGCCGCCCATCGGCAGCCCCGACGCGAGCCGGGTGACGTTCAGCCCTGGGAAGTCGCGCAGCATCCGCACCAGGTACGTCGCGGTCGCCTCGCCCTCGGTGTTCGGGTCGGTCGCGATGATCACCTCGGTGACCTCGTCCGACGAGATGCGCGCCAGCAGCTCCCGCATCCGCAGCTGGTCGGGGCCGACGCCGGACAGCGGGTCGAGCGCCCCACCGAGGACGTGGTAGCGGCCCTTGAACTCGCGGGTGCGCTCGATCGCGAGGACGTCCTTTGGCTCCTCGACGACGCACAGCATCGCGCCGTCGCGCCGGGTGTCACGGCAGATGCGGCACTGCTGCTGCTCGGAGACGTTGCCGCACAGCTCGCAGAACCGCACCCCCTCCGTGACCTTGCCCAAGACGTCGACCAGTCGTTTGATGTCGGCTGGTTCCGAGCTGATCAGGTGGAACGCGATGCGCTGCGCGCTTTTCGGTCCGACACCGGGCAGCCTGCCCAGCTCATCGATGAGGTCTTGAACGACGCCTTCGAACAACTCACATCCCGCCGGGAAGGCCGAGGCCGCCCAGTCCGCCCTCGCCGCCAAGGCCACCGGCGAGCGGGCCGAACTTCTCCTCGGACAACTGCTGCGCGGACGCCATCGCGTCCCGCACCGCCGCGACGACCAGGTCGGACAGCGTCTCGGTGTCGTCTGGGTCGACGACGGACGGGTCGATGGTGACGTCCTTCAGCTCCATGCTGCCGGTGACGGTCGCGGTGACGAGGCCGCCACCCGCAGAGCCGCTGACCTCGGCGTTCGCCAGCTCCTGCTGCGCGGTCGCCAGCTGCTCCTGCATCTGCTGCGCCTGCTGCAAGATCTGCTGCATGTCGGGCATGCCGCCCCCTGGTTGCACCATCTCGGCCCTCGATCCGTTCGTTTTCGGCTGGTTTCGCACCTGATTTCGCGGCTGGTGCCCAGCCTAACCCGCTGGCGGGCGGGGACGTCACGGTGTAGCCCCGGCGCGCCGGTGGGCGTGGGGCGGGCGCTGCGCGGGGCCGCGGCTGGCTGGCGGTTTGCCGCGGCTGCGAGCGGATTGCCGCGGCTGCCGGGGGTCCCCAGCGATGTTGATCAACTACCTGCGCGCTATGACCATCAGAGCCGGACATTCCGGGCGCCGCATGGTCACAAGCCGCAGGTAGTTGATCAACATCGGCCGCACGACAGTGGCGGCGTGCGAGCGGGTTGCCCGAGCAGGCGGCTGCCCGGTCAGTCCAGGCGCCGGGCGCCGAGGTGGTCGGAGAGGAGCTGGTGAGCCGCACGGCCCGGGTCCTCCGGTTGGCGCGTCTCCGGCGGCGGACCGAGCGAGCTGGGCTCCTCGGTGTACATGTCCTCGTCCTCCGCCGGCTCCGGTGGCAACGGGATGTCCGGCTCGGACCGTTCGTGCCGCTGTTGTGGACGTTCCGGCGGACGCTCCTGCTGCGGCTGCCCGCTCGGGCGCTGCGCCTGGGCCTGTTGCTGCGCCTGCTGGCGGGGCTGCTGCTGTCGCGCGGCACCACCCTGGGGAGCGACGCCCTCGTGTTCGCACCGCACCTGCCAGTCGCCGCCGAGCACTTCCCGCAGTCCCGCCGCGATCTTCTCAGCGTTGGTCGGATCGGACAGCCGCCGCGCCAGCGGCGCTGCCTTGTGGGTGAGGACGACGAGGTTGCCGTCGACGCTGCGCACCCCAGCCTGCGTCAGCATCGCCTCGATGCTCCTGCCGCCAGGGGCGTTGCGGATGCTGGCGAGCAGTTGCGGCCACACCCCGCGCAGGCCGGTGGCGTCCACGCCGCCCGACGCCGCAGGCGCAGCGGGCGCGGCTTCTGGTTCCGGAGCGGGCGCGGCGGGCTGCGTTGGCTGAGCAGGCTGTGCCGGTTGTGCCGGTTGTGCCGGTTGTGCCGGCTGTGGTGACCGGGCGGGCTGTTGCTGCGCTGCCGGAACCGGAGTCTGCGGCTGCTGCGCAGCCGGGGCCTGACCCGCTGCCGAAGTCTGCGGCTCCTGACCGCCCTGCTCCTGCCGCGACGGCCTGTGGAACACCCGCTGTGGCTGCTCGGGCTGCGGTGCAGCAGCGCCAGCGGCACCACCCCCGCTGGCGGCAGCGGCACCCCCGGCCCCGGCACCACCGGCAGGAGCACCCCCGCTGGCGGCTGCCCTGCGCTCCAGCCGCTCAAGACGTTGCAGGACCGCGCCTTCGCTCTCCGCGTCCGGCGCGGCGGCGGGCAGCATCATCCGCGCGCACAACAACTCAAGCAGCAGCCGGGGCGACGTCGCGCCGCGCATCTCTAGCAGTCCATTGTGGACGACTTCGGCGTAGCGGGTCAGCGTCGCGGCACCGATGCGGTCGGCCTGCGCGGTCATCTTCGACAGCTCGTCGTCCGGGACGTTCACCAGTCCGCGTGAACCCGCGTCCGGCACCGACCGCAGGAGGATCAGGTCGCGCAACCGGTCGAGCAGGTCGGACGCGAACCGGCGCGGATCGTGCCCCGCGTCGGCGAGGCGTTCCACGGTGCCGAACACCGCCGCCGCGTCATCGTCGGCGAGGGCGTCCACCATGTCGTTGATCAGCGCCCGGTCGGTGACGCCGAGCAGCGCGACGGCCCGGTCGTAGGCGACGCCGTCCGCGCCGGCACCGGCGAGCAACTGGTCGAGCAACGACTGCGTGTCACGGGCTGAGCCGCCACCCGCCCGGATGACCAGCGGGTACACCGATGGCTCCACCGACACGCCCTCAGCCTCGACGTTGCGCTCAAGCAGCGCTCGCATCGCGTTCGGCGGGATCAGCCGGAAGGGGTAATGGTGCGTGCGCGAGCGGATCGTTTGCAGCACCTTGTCCGGCTCGGTCGTCGCGAACAGGAAGATCAGGTGCTCCGGGGGCTCCTCCACGATCTTGAGCAGGGCGTTGAAGCCCTGCGTCGTGACCATGTGCGCCTCGTCGATGATGAACACCCGATAGCGCGACTCGGCGGGCGCGTAGAACGCGCGATCGCGCAGCTCACGGGCGTCATCGACACCACCGTGACTGGCGGCGTCCAGCTCGACGACGTCCACACTGCCGGAGCCTTCCGGCGCGAGCGCGATGCACGAGTCGCACTTGCCGCACGGATCGGGCGTCGGCCCGTTCGCGCAGTTCAGGGAGCGGGCCATGATGCGGGCGCTGGACGTCTTGCCGCAGCCGCGCGGGCCGGAGAACAGGTAGGCGTGGTTGATGCGACCCGCCGCGAGCGCGACCCGGAGCGGTTCCGTGACATGGTCCTGACCGACGACCTCGGCGAAGGTCGCCGGACGGTACTTGCGGTACAGCGCGAGAGCCACGCCGCGAGCCTACCGGGGGCCGGTGATCTTGGCGCTGCCGGTGCCAGCGACCGGACGAAGACATAAGGGGACCCCGCGCACCCGACAGAGCCTGCTTATCCTTGCTGCCTTCCGGCCCTGGGGAGGTTCACAGGTTGAACGCCGCACGGGGTCCGCTGCCTACTGTACAAGCAGCGACAACGCCGGGTGGGATCAGGTCTCCAGCCGCCACACCAAGTGGTGAGAGAACGACTCGCCGACCTCGTCGCCGTGCTCGCCGAGCAGGTTCGCACCAGCGCGGAAGGCCGCGCCGACCTTGCCGGGCACCGGGATCTGCACCTGCCTGCGCGTCCGGTCGACCACGGAGGCGTAGGCGTCGACGGCGTAAGCCAGCGACACCACCTGCGGACCGCCGATGTCACGCACCCGCCCTGCCGGCTCACCGGCCGCCAGCTCCGCGAGGCGCGCGGCGACGGCCTCGATGTCGACCGGCTGCACGCGGAAGTCCTTCGGGATCGGCGCGATCGGCCCCTTCGTCAGCGCGTTGGCAACGGCCACGACCAGCTCCTGGAACTGCGTCGCTCGCAACACGGTGTACGGGATGCCGGACTCCTCGATGAGCCGCTCGGCACGTCGTTTGGCCTGGTAGTAGGGGAACGGGTTGTCATCGATGCCGACGATCGACACGTACACGATGTGCTTGACGCCGAAGCCGTGCGCCGCCTTGAGCAGCCACTTCGTGCCCTCGACGTCCACCTTGTTGAACCGGGATGCGTCGCGCAGTGGACGATCGTGTCCACACCCCGGACGGCCTCCATCACGCCTCGCCCGGTCGACAGGTCGCCGCTGACCCTGCCCCGGAGCGGGAAGCGGTTGCGGGTCATCCCGCGCGTCGTCGCGCCCTTGTCCTTGAGCGCGCGCACGACCTGTTTCCCAGCTTGCCGGTCCCACCCGTTACGAGCACCGTGTCCATGTCGTCCGTTTCGCTCCCCTCGGTGGGTGCAACGAAGGGCTTCTTACTCTCACCTCACGCAAGTAAGAAGCCCTTCGTACCACCCCTCAGCACTCGATCACGTTCAGCGCGAGCCCACCCCGCGACGTCTCCTTGTACTTCGTCTTCATGTCGGCGCCGGTGTCGCGCATGGTCTTGATCGCCTTGTCCAGCGAGACCAGGTGCGCCCCGTTGCCGCGCAGGGCCATCCGCGCCGCGTTGATCGCCTTCGTCGCGGCGATCGCGTTGCGTTCGATGCAGGGAATCTGCACCAGCCCGCCCACAGGATCGCAGGTCAGGCCCAGGTGATGCTCCAGTCCAATTTCGGCGGCGTTTTCCACGTGCGCCGGGCTGCCGCCGCGCACCTCCGCCAACGCGCCCGCCGCCATCGCGCACGCCGAGCCGACCTCACCCTGGCAGCCCACCTCGGCCCCGGAGATCGACCCGGTCTCCTTGAGGATGACGCCGATCGCCGCCGCCGTCAGCAGGAACCGCCGCACGCCCGCCTGGTCCGCGCCGGGCACGAACCGCACGTAGTAGTGCAGCACCGCGGGAATGATGCCCGCCGCGCCGTTGGTGGGCGCGGTGACGATGCGCCCGCCGGACGCGTTCTCCTCGTTGACGGCGAGCGCGAACAGGTTCACCCAGTCCATCGCGGCCAACGGGTCGTCGGACACGCCCTCGGCGACCAGCTTGTCGTGCCACGTCTTCGCGCGCCGTGGCACCTTGAGCCCGCCAGGCAGCACGCCGCCGCGCAGGCACCCGCGCGCGACGCAGTCCCGCATCACCCGCCAGATCCCGTCCAGGCCGACGTCGATCTCGGCGTCGGTGCGCCACACACGCTCGTTGCGGCGCATGATCTCGTGCATCGGCAGGTCGGTGACGTCGCAGTGCGACAGCAGGTCGGCGGCAGTGCGGAACGGGAACTCCAACGGCGTCTCGTCGCGGACGGCCGTCGGTTCCGCACTGGAGGCGTCGAGGACGAACCCGCCGCCGATGGAGCAGTACGTCCTGCTCGCCAACTCCGACCCGGCAACGTCGAACGCCGCGAAGCGCATGGTGTTCGGATGCGCGGGACGGCCACCCGGCAGCGGGTCGCCCTTCGCACGCCGATGCAGCACCAGGTCGGACGTCGTGAAGCGCACCGGGTGCTCGCCGCGCAGCCGTAACGAGCGCTGCTCGCGGATGGCCGCGACGCGCTCATCGACGTTGTCGGTGTCGACGTCCTCCGGGGTCTCGCCTTCCAGCCCGAGCAGCACGGCCTTGTCGCTGCCGTGGCCGTGGCCGGTCGCGCCGAGCGAGCCGTACAGGTGCGCCGAGACCCGCGCCGTGGCGGTCAGCGTGCCAGCTGCCGCGAGGTCGTCGACGAACATCCGTGCGGCGCGCATCGGTCCGACCGTGTGGGAACTCGACGGGCCGATGCCGATCGAGAACAGGTCGAAGACGCTGATCGCCATGGCGCCTCCTTGCGCTCATGCCGAGCGGGCGCTTCGCCGCCGTGTATTGGCACATCGGCGGCGAAGCGCCGTGGGTCACAGCTCTGGGTAGAGCGGGTGCTTCGCTGCCAACCGTTCCACCCTCGTACGCAGCTCGTCGCGCGTCGAGTCATCGAATTCCGGCCGCAGCGCAGTCGCGATGATGTCGGAGACTTCGGTGAAGTCGGCGTTGTCGAAACCGCGCGTCGCGAGCGCCGGGGTGCCGATGCGCAGCCCGGACGTGACCATCGGCGGGCGTGGGTCGTTCGGCACCGCGTTGCGGTTCACCGTGATACCGACCTCGTGCAACCGGTCCTCAGCCTGGCGCCCGTCCAGCTCC
>WHTY01000129.1 GCA_009377475.1 Actinophytocola sp. | reverse complement strand
TCAAGAAAGTCCAGGCACGCGGCGTCGTTCGGGAACCAAGCCCGCAGGTCAGCGAGACTTCCCGGGTAGTGCACACCTGCCCGCGGACGATCCAGCACGGTCGCAGACTACTGCATCGATATGGATAGCCAATATCGCGAAAGACCCTGGCCAGCCGCCGTGCGCACGGTGTGCCCTGATACGCTGAGTCACTGAGTCCGGCTGCGGTCCGTGGCGGCCGGGACTGACGCTCCATGACACGGGACCGAACCAAGAGGAGATGACGAGTGGCGCTGTCCACCCAGGAAAAGCAGGACATCCTGTCCGAGTACGGCTTGCACGACACGGACACGGGTTCCCCTGAAGCCCAGGTCGCTCTGTTGACCAAGCGCATCGTCGGTCTGACCGAGCACCTGAAGGAGCACAAGCACGACCACCACTCACGTCGTGGTCTGTTGCTGCTGGTCGGCCGCCGTCGCCGGATGCTTGACTACGTCAAGAAGGTCGACATCGCGAGGTACCGGACGTTGATCCAACGACTCGGCCTCCGTCGATGAGACACTGAAGGGGAGCACCCGCGGGTGCTCCCCTTCAGTACAAGAGAACCAAGGACACGTGCGAGGCGCTTGAGGACGCCGGTCCTCGGTAGTGGTGCTCGGGACCAGGTCCCGAGGACTTCGATCGATGACCGGCCTCGTCGCTTGGGCGTTCTCCACCTAGGGAGGTGGGGTGCCTCGCGCGGTCCGACCGGGAAGCCCGGATGTGGGCTGACCGGATATGCAGACGAGGAGAAAGACCCAAAATGACAGAAGCCGTCGTACACGAGACGGAGGCCGTGATTGACAACGGCCGTTTCGGCACCCGCACCGTCCGATTCGAGACCGGCAGGCTGGCCAAGCTCGCCGCCGGTTCGGTCGTCGCCTACCTCGACGACGAGACCATGCTGCTGTCGGCGACCACCGCGTCCAAGCACCCGAAGGAGCATCTGGACTTCTTCCCGCTGACCGTGGACGTCGAGGAGCGGATGTACTCCATCGGCAAGATCCCCGGCTCGTTCTTCCGCCGCGAGGGACGGCCGTCCACCGACGCGATCCTGACCTGCCGGTTGACCGACCGGCCGCTGCGCCCGTCGTTCGCCAGCGGGCTGCGCAACGAGATCCAGATCGTGATCACGGTGCAGAGCCTGCACCCGGATGACCCGTATGACGTGCTGGCCATCAACGCGGCGTCGGCGTCCACCCAGATCGGGGGCCTGCCGTTCTCCGGCCCGATCGCCGCGACCCGCGTCGCGCTGATCGAGGACCAGTGGGTCGCGTTCCCGACCTGGTCGCAGCTGGAGCAGGCGACCTTCAACATGGTCGTCGCCGGCCGCAAGGTGGGCACTGCGGGGGAGTCCGATGACGACGTCGCCATCATGATGGTCGAGGCCGAGGCCACCGAGAACACGCTCGACCTGGTCGAACAGGGCGGCACGGCCCCGACCGAGCAGGTCGTCGCCGAGGGCCTCGACGCGGCCAAGCCGTTCCTGCGCGTGCTGTGCGAGGCGCAGCAGGCGCTCGCCGACGCGGCCGCCAAGCCGACCGGTGAGTTCCCGGTTTACCTCGACTACCAGGACGACGTCTACGACGCCGTCGCCGCCATCGCGACCGAGGACCTGACCAAGGCACTCGCCATCGCGGGCAAGCAGGAGCGGGACAACGCGACCGACGAGGTCAAGGCCGCCGTGCTGGCCAAGGTCGGCGTCGGCGAGGGCGAGGCCTTCGAGGGCAGGGACAAGGAGGTCGGCGCGGCGTTCCGTGCGTTGACCAAGAAGCTGATCCGGCAGCGCATCCTGCGGGACAAGGTCCGCATCGACGGCCGTGGCCTGACCGACATCCGCTCGCTCGCCGCCGAGGTCTCTGTGGTGCCGAGGGCGCACGGGTCGGCCCTGTTCGAGCGCGGCGAGACCCAGATCCTGGGCGTCACCACGCTGAACATGCTCCGGCTTGAGCAGTCGCTCGACACGCTGTCGCCGGAGAGCGCCAAGCGCTACATGCACCACTACAACTTCCCGCCGTTCTCCACCGGCGAGACCGGTCGCGTCGGCACGCCGAAGCGGCGCGAGGTCGGCCACGGGATGCTGGCCGAGCGGGCGCTGGTGCCGGTGCTGCCGAAGCGGGACGAGTTCCCGTACGCGATCCGGCAGGTCTCCGAGGCGCTCGGCTCCAACGGCTCGACGTCGATGGGTTCGGTCTGCGCCTCCACCATGGGCCTGCTCAACGCGGGTGTGCCGCTCAAAGCGCCGGTGGCGGGCATCGCCATGGGCCTCGTGTCCGACGAAGTCGACGGTAAGAACGAGTACGTCGCGCTGACCGACATCCTCGGCGCGGAGGACGCCTTCGGTGACATGGACTTCAAGGTCGCGGGCACCAAGGACGTCGTGACCGCGCTGCAGCTGGACACCAAGCTGGACGGCATCCCGTCCGACGTGCTCGGCGCCGCGCTGAACCAGGCGCGCGACGCCCGGCTGACCATCCTCGACGTCATCGACGAGGCCATCCCGTCGCCGGACGAGATGAGCCCGTACGCGCCGCGCGTGACCAGCGTCAAGATCCCGGTTGACAAGATCGGCGAGGTCATCGGCCCGAAGGGCAAGATGATCAACTCGATCACCGAGGAGACCGGCGCGGACATCTCCATTGAGGACGACGGCACCATCTACGTCGGCGCCGCCGACGGCCCCTCGGCGGAGGCCGCGATCGAGAAGATCAACGCGATCGCGAACCCCCAGCTGCCGAAGGTGGGCGAGCGGTTCCTCGGCACCGTCGTCAAGACCGCCGCGTTCGGCGCGTTCGTGTCGCTGCTGCCCGGCAAGGACGGCCTCGTCCACATCTCGAAGCTGGGCAACGGCAAGCGCATCGGCAAGGTGGAGGACGTCGTCAACGTCGGCGACAAGCTCCGCGTCGAGATCGCCGACATCGACCAGCGCGGCAAGATCAGCCTGATCCCGGTCCAGGAAGACAACGAGCAGGCTTCGGAGGCCACCGAGGCTTCGGAGACCGTCGAGACCGCCGAGCAGTGATCCTGCGGTGAATGACGCTTTCCCTGCGCTGGGCGCGGGGAAAGCGTCATTCGTTGCGTCTGACGCAGTGAAGGCGTCTTTCGTCGCATCGGAAGAACGCACCGACCCGAGGAGCGGATGAGCACCGAACTCGACACCGGCGTCCGGCGCAGTGTGCTGCCGGGCGGGTTGCGGGTGGTCACCGAGCACGTGCCTGGCATGCGCTCGGCCACCGTCGGGCTGTGGGTCGGCGTCGGTACCCGCGACGAGGACCCCGCCGTCGCCGGCGCGGCGCACTACCTGGAGCACCTGCTGTTCAAGGGCACCGCGCAGCGCACCGCGCCGCAGATAGCCGAGGAGATCGACGCCGTCGGCGGCGAGCTGAACGCTTTCACGTCGAAGGAGCACACCTGCTTCTACGCGCAGGTGCTCGACGTCGACCTGCCGCTGGCGATCGACCTCGTCACCGACGTCGTGTTCGAGGCGACGTGCGCGGACGCCGACGTCGAGACCGAGCGCAGCGTCGTGCTGGAAGAGATCGCCATGCGCGACGACGACCCGGAGGACCTGCTGCACGAGGTCTTCCAGGAGACGTTGTTCGCGGGGCATCCGCTCGCCGATCCGGTGCTGGGAACCGAGGAGTCCATCCGGGGTCTCGCGCCCGCCGCGATCCGCGCCTTCTACCGCGACTCCTACCGGCCGCCGGAGATGGTGCTGGCCGTCGCGGGCAACGTCGACCACGACGATGTCGTGCGCCTGGTGCGGAAGTCACCGGCAGTCGCCCGAGACGCGGTGGCGACCGACCCCGCCCCGCCGCGTGCGGGCACAGCTCGGCTCGCCAGTAGCGGTGAGCTGGTGCTGCGCAGCGACGAGACCGAACAGGCGCACCTGCTGCTCGGCACCCGCGCGCTGCCCCGCCATGACGAGCGCCGGTTCGCGCTGAGCGTGCTCAACGCCGCGCTCGGCGGCGGCATGAGCTCCCGGCTGTTCCAGGAGATCCGGGAACGGCGCGGGCTGGCGTACCAGGTGTACTCGGCCATGAGCTGCTTCGCCGACACCGGGCTGTTCTCCATCTACGCGGGCTGCCAGCCGGAACGGCTCGGCGAGGTCGCCGGGGTGCTGCGCACGACGCTGGCCGACGTCGTCGCCAACGGGCTCACCGAGGCGGAGATCGTGCGCGCGAAGGGCCAGTTGCGCGGCGGGCTGGTGCTCGGGCTTGAGGACACCGCGTCCCGGATGGTGCGACTGGGCAAGAACGAACTCAACTACGGCCGCTACTACAGCGTGGACGACACGGTGGCGCGCATCGACGCCGTCACGGTGGGTGACGTGGGTGAGATGGCGGCCACGCTGCTGCGAGACGTCGCGGCGGTGGCGGTCGTCGGGCCGTATTCTCGCGTCGACGAACTGCCGGACGAGGTGCACGAGGTGATGGCGTGATTCGAGTGGGCGTGCTTGGCGCCGAAGGACGGATGGGATCCGAGGTCTGCGCGGCCGTGACCGGCGCGGACGACACTGAGCTGGTCACCAGGCTGGACGCGGGCGATGCGTTGGCCACGCTGACCGAGGCGGGCGCTGAGGTCGTCGTCGACTTCACCCACCCGGACGTCGTCATGGACAACCTGCGGTTCTGTATCGACAACGGTATCCACGTCGCCGTCGGCACCAGCGGGTTCACCGAGGAGCGCCACCAGACGCTGCGTGAGTGGCTGGCCGCGAAGCCGGACGTCGGTGTGCTGCTCGCCCCGAACTTCGCCCTCGGCGCGGTGCTGATGATGCGCTTCGCCGAGCTCGCGGCCCGCTACTACGAGACCGCCGAGGTCATCGAACTGCACCACAACCGCAAGGCCGACGCGCCGTCGGGCACCGCGACCCACACCGCCCGCGCCATCAGCGCCGCCCGCAAGGACGCCGGGCTCGGCGATGCCCCGGACGCCACGACATCCGAACTGGACGGCGCGCGCGGCGCGAGGGTGGACGACGTCCCGGTGCACTCGGTGCGGCTCGCGGGCCTGGTCGCGCACCAGGAGGTGCTGTTCGGCGGCCAGGGGGAGACGCTGACGATCCGGCACGACTCGCTGCACCGGTCGTCGTTCATGCCGGGTGTGCTGCTCGGTGTGCGCGAGGTCAGGACGCATCGCGGGCTCACCATCGGCCTGGACCAGTTCCTCGACCTCTAGTCGCGGGGAGCGAGCGGTCGGGGGAGGGCTCGCGACGTCGTGGCCGGACCCAGTGAAGGCAGCAGATGAGAAGCAAGACGCTCGTGATCTCCGCCGTGCTCACCGCAGTGGTGGCGCTGTACCTGGTGCTGCTCGCCGGGCGCGCGGTGGAGTTGCTGCGCACCGGTGACCCGGTGCCGGTCGCGCTCGGCGTCGGCGTGCTGGTGCTGCCGGTGCTCGGTGTCTGGGTGCTGGTGGCGACCTGGCGATTCGGGCTGCGGGTGCAACGGCTGGCGACGCGCCTCGCCGACGAGGGGGGCCTGCCGGACACGTCCGAGCTGCCGCGCAGGCCGAGCGGCCGGGTGGACCGCGACGCCGCCGACGCCTGGTTCGCCGACCGCAAGGCCGAGCTGGACGCCGACCCGGACGACTGGCGCGGTTGGTATCGAATCGCGCAGGCCTACGACCTCGCCGGTGACCGCCGCCGTGCAAGGGACGCCATGCGCACAGCCGTCACGCTGGCGGAACGCGACACGCGTTGAGCCTCAGCCAGCGGGCCGGATGGTGAGCTGGCTGAGCGACGGCAGCCGGAACGGGTTCGTGAGGACCCGGAACGTCTCGGTGTCGATCGCGACGAGCGCGCCGCTGGTGGCGACCGCGAAGAGCCACTCGCCGTCCGGGGAGAACACCACGCCCGACTGCGCGAACCCGCCTCGCACTGACACCCCGAGCGTGCGCTCCCGCCCGGTCGTCAGGTCGATGATCGACAGAATCGGCCGGTTGCCGACGTCGTCGCGGACCACGGCGGCGACCGAGCCGTCCGGGGCGATCTCGCCACGGGGCCAGGTCGTGGTGTCGACCTTGCCGTCGAGCGAGCGGGGCTTCCCGGTGTCCCTGGTGATCAGCACGTGGCCGCAGTTCGCGTGTTGATCGCATTCGGTGGCCAGCAGGTGGTTCGGCCCAACGGCGTCGATCTGGCCGGTGGTCACGCGGCGCAGGCCGTCCGGCCGTGCCACGTAGGTGCCGCCGGGGCACGTACCCGGCGCCGTCCGAGGTGATCAGGCCGGTCGCGGTCGGCGGGAGGTGTATCGGGGCCCCGACGCGCTCGCCCGAGAGCGTGAAACGCCAGAGTGTCGTCCCCTGGTCGGCGTCATCGTATGACCACTCCGCCCAGACCTGATCGGGCTCTGGGCCGGGAAAGAGCTGCCCGCCGCTGCCGAACGGCACATCCAGCTCCAACTCCCGCGCTGGTTCGCCGTCTGGGATGAGGTACCCGGGCACCTCATCCAGCTGCCTCACCATCACCCAGTCCGGTCCCGCGATGAGTGAGGTGGGGCCGGAGCTTTTCAACCGCGGGATGTCGGTGACGGTGATCCGGCCCTCGGCGAGCTCGATGCGGACGACGTTGCCCGGGCCGTGCCCGATCAGCTCCCAGCCTGCGGTCACGCCGAACACCCGCCCGCCGACGTTGTGCACCATGGCCTCGTCGTTCTCCGCTGGGGACGTCGTGCCGCGTGACGGCGCGGACGACGTCGTCGGCGCCGGTGGCGGCTGGGGTTGCGCGGTGGTGTCGTCCTCCCGCGCCACCATGAACGCCACCGCCAGCGCCACGGCGAGCACCAGCGGCAGCCACGGCGCCCACCGCCGCCAGCCCTCTCGCCGCTCCGCCGCAGCGGGCTCGTCGTCGAAGACCCGCACCGCGGTGGGTTCCGCCGAATGGATGCGCTGGGCCGATGGCGGCTCGACCAACTCGATGAGGTTGTCCTCGGGGTCACGCAGCCGAGCGACGCGCCCTTCCGGGTGATCCGCCGGGTCGACGTCCACAGTGGCGCCACTCGCACGTAGCTGGTCGACCATCGCGTCGAGGTGGGCGACGTGGAAGCTGAGCGTCGCGACGTCCGCTGTGCCCGTCGCGCCCGGCTGGCTCGGCAGCGCGGGGGGCTCGGCGGGTCGCGAAGGAGGCTCGGTGGGTGTCGCCGCGAACAGCGTCAGGCCGTCCAGCTCGGCGATCGCCCTTGCGCCAAGCCGCTCCGCGTACCACTGGCTGAGCCGCACAGGATCGTGCGCGCGCAGGAAGGCGCCTCCGATCCCGTTGACTCGCTCCACGTCGGCTCCTCGCGTCGTGCGCCCCTCCAGTGTGGCGCACGAAACGACGGAACGACCCTCAGACGGGGAACCAACTGGCGAATAGTGCGGGCGACGCGGCGAGCGCGCCGAACCGGGCGAACCGGCCGATCATGCCCATCCCGAGGAACACCGAGAGCCGCATCCGCGCCAGCCCGGCGATGACGGCCATGCCCATGAACGGCGGAATGCCGACCACCGTGCTGAAGCCGTAGGTGCCGACCATCCACTGTGGATGGCGGCGGCAGCGTTCGCGCAGCGCTTCGAACGACGCCTTGATCCGCTTGGTGCGCACCCGGAAGCGTTCCCTGCGGGCGGACGGCGGGCGGTACTGCTGCGCGCGGTGCAGCCACGACGGCAGCTTGATGGAGCCACGAGCGGCGAGGTAGTAGGGCACCTTGCCGGTGAGCTGACCCAGCGCCACGACCGCGCCGAGTACCGACCAGTGCAACGTCGACTGGCTCGACGCCATGCCGAGGACGAAGACCTCGATGCTGATCACTGGCAGCACGGCGGTGCCGAACGCGACGCCGAAGGTGAAGCCCAACCACGTCAGCGTCGCCAGCACACGCAACCCCCGATCGGGCTCACAACGGGACTTTGCCCACACTACCTGGTGACACCGTGTTGTTGGGCGGATACCCGGAGTGGATTTCCCGGCGTTTATGGCGAAAGGGACATCTCGACCGGGTCAGGAGTCGAGATGCAGCTCCAGCCCGCCCGCGAGGCGCATCTCGCGGATGCGCGCGCCGCCGGTGTCGAGGGTGCGGACGGTGCCATCCGGATCCCAGCCGGCCGAGCGGAAGAACGCCAACGTCGCGGAGTCCGACTCCGACACCCACGTGACCGCTCGTTGCGCGCCGCGGGAGCGCAACGCGCGGGCCGCTGCGGCGAGCAACCGGCCGCCGTGCCCTCGCCTGCCCCAGCGCGGTTCGACCAGCACGGTCGCGATGAGTCCGGTGTGCGCGGCGTCGTCGGGGAGTTCGCCGTTCGGCCCGGCGAGTTCGTCCTCTGGCGCCTGGCCGGACACCGTGAAGCCGACGGTGAAGCTGCCCTCGGTGGCGACGAAGACGTCGGTGTCCCGGTGTGCGATCGCCTCCGACCAGCGCTGTTCGGTGCCGGGGTCGTCCAGGGCGGCGATGGCATCCTCGCCAACGATGTCGCCGTAGGCGGTGCGCCAGGTCTCGCGCTGGATGCGGGTGATCTCGGCGGCGTCGTCGGGCTGGGCGAGGTGCACGTCGGGGCGGGCCATGGCCGGCACGATACCCAGCGCTGTCGGTGGCTCGTGGCACCATGCGCGCATGCGAACGATCTCACCGGCAGTCGCGCGCCGGATCGCCGTGGCAGCGCAGGGTTTCGGGGACACCCGGCCGGGGACGACGCCCACGCGGGCACACCTGAACCGGGTGCTGAACCGCGTGCGGGTGTTGCAGTTGGACTCGGTCAACGTGGCGGTGCGGGCGCACTACGCGCCGCTGTTCGCCCGGCTCGGTCACTATCCGATGGACCTGGTGGACGACGCGGCGTGGCGGCCCAACGCGCGCAGGCCCCGGTTGCTGGTGGAGTACTGGGCGCACGCGGCGTGTCTGCTGCCGGTGGCGGACTGGCCGTTGCTGCGGCATCGGATGGCCGACTACCAGCGCCGGTACCTGGAACGCGCCGACTCGGTGGCGAACACGGCGCCGCATCTGGCGGACGACGTGCTCGCCGCCGTGAAGGACCTGGGGCCGATCGGGGCGGGGGCGCTGGAGCGCGAACTCGGTCTGGGCGAGGGGCCTCGGCGTCCCGGTGGCTGGTGGAACCGCAGCGACGTGAAGCGGGTCTGCGAGTGGCTGTTCGCGGCGGGGGAGCTGACCACGGGTACCCGGCAGGGTTTCGAGCGCCGCTACGACCTGCCGGAACGGGTGCTGCCGCAAGACGTTCTCGCCGCGCCGGAGCCGGCCCGCGCCGACGCGGTGCGCGTACTGCTGGAGCGCTCGGCCGCGTCGTTGGGCATCGCCACCGAGCCGGACCTGCGTGACTACTACCGGCTCGCGCCCACCGACAGCAAGCGCGCCGTCGAGGAGCTGGTCGAGGCGGGCACGCTGGAGCCGGTGCGGGTGCGGGGTTGGCGCGACACCGCCTACCGGCACGTCGGCGCGCGTGCGCCGCGCCGGATCGAAGGCCGGGCGTTGCTGTGTCCGTTCGACCCGCTGGTCTGGGAGCGAGACCGCACCGAGCGGCTGTTCGACTTCCACTACCGCATCGAGATCTACGTGCCGGAGCCGCAGCGCAGGTACGGCTACTACGTCTTCCCGTTCCTGCTCGACGGCGAGCTGGTGGCGCGGGTGGACCTCAAGGCCGACCGCACTGCGGGCGTGCTGCGGGTGCACGGCGCGTTCGCCGAGCCCGACGTCGACCACGGACGGGTGTCGGTCGAGCTGGCCGGGGAGCTGCGGTTGATGGCGCAGTGGCTCGGGTTGTCCGGCGTGGCCGTGGGCGAACGCGGCGACCTGGCGGCGTCGTTGGCGGCGGTCGTGTAGGCGGTGCTGCCCCCTGGTTTCCGCTACGCCGACGCGCTGGCGATGACGGCGTTGCCGGAACCGGTGCTGGCGCGGACCTGCAGCGGTACGTCTTCCTCGGGCGGTGCGTCCGCGACCGCCAGCTCGCTGGACGCTGTGCCGGACCCGGACGTCACGTCGATCTCGGCGTGCACCCCGGAGCGCACGCCCACGCGAACCGCCCCCGACCCGGTGCGGATGTTCACGCTGCCGGGACCCGCGTCGGCCACCGTGACGTCGCCGCTGCCGCTGCGCACCGCGAGCTCGCCCTCGGCGGCGGCCACGTACACCGACCCGGTGCCGGTGACCACCGTCGCGGAGCCGCGCGTGTCGGCAGCCCGGACGTCGCCGCCGCCGGTGCGGATGTGCAGCCCGCTCGCCGTCGGGCCGAGCGACACGCCCCCGCTGCCGGTGCGGATGGTCACCGCGCTCGTGGCCCGCTCCAGCGCGACATCGCCGGACGACGTGTGCAGCGTGGCCCGGCCCGCCGCGCCGCTCACGGCCACCCGCGCCGACCCCGTCTTGACCTC
Source organism: Actinophytocola sp. (assembly GCA_009377475.1). Classification (GTDB taxonomy): domain Bacteria; phylum Actinomycetota; class Actinomycetes; order Mycobacteriales; family Pseudonocardiaceae; genus Haloechinothrix_A. Next base: position 3,430 of record WHTY01000129.1, on the reverse strand, counting down.
CAGGTGCGAGCCCGCCGGAGCGCGGACCGTGAGCGCCAGCGGGACGTGCCGCAGTGGCAGTTGCTTCGGGGCGCGCACCACGAGCCTGCCGCCGAGCATGTCGATCCGGGCCTGCTCGATGGCGTCACTGGCCGACCCAGCCAGCTCCGGCCCGAGCTGGTCACGGAACTGTTCGGACAGCCAGCTCAGTGTGCTCGCGATGCCCTGCGTCCACGGCGAACCGCTGGCGGTGTCGTGCCGCAACTCCACCGCGACGGTGGTGTCCGTGGTGTCACTCGTGGTGTCGTCAGTGTCACTCAGTAGGACGTCGATCCGCCCGGTCGTCACGCTCAGATCCAGCTCCACCGGGCCGTCGGTGGGAAACTCCTGGGTGCGGACGAGTTCCGGCTGCTCCTGGCCCGCGTCGTTCGGTTCGCTCGGTTCCGTCACTGCACTCACCCCGTGACCCAGCCGTGCAGCCTGCTGCCGCCGGAGTCCGGTTTGCCGCGCCGCTCGCCGTGTTCGCCGGGCTTACCCTGCCAGCCGCCCTTGCGGTGCAGCGCGCCCTGCACGGCCTGCTGCACGAAGGTGTTCAGCGACACGCCCTGCTCGGCCGCCGCCTGCTCGGCCCTGCCCTTGATCTCCTCGAACAGTCGCAGCGTCATCCGGCTGATGTCGCCCTCCGGTCGCGGTGGTGGCGGGTCGGTGTCCGGCTCATCCCGCTCGCCCTGGTCGGCGGATGTGCCGCTGACCACCACACGCACGTCCTTGCCGTCCAGGCGCACCTCGACGACCTGGTCGTCCAAGTGCACGGTGACCTCGGCCGCGAGGTCGGACAGCGCGTTCATCAGCGTCAGTCGCACCGCCGGTTCCAGCGCGGCCGACAGGGTCGCGGCGGCCCGTCGCATCTGCTCGTCCCCGGCCGATGCCGTGGTGGTGAGGTCTTCCCGCAACGCGGTGATGTACGGCGTCAAGTCCATGACACCACTATGACGTCACGTCTGACACCGCGCAACCACCATTCAGCCGCATCGTGTCCCCCGTTCCGGACGCCGTGTTCTCCCGGCTGCGCCCTCGACGTCGCGAGCTGTAGACGTTGTGGCGACATAGATCGCCAGAACGCCGCAAGATCCACTGGGCGGGCGACGCCGGAGCGCCGCCAGCGAGTCGCCCGGCAAGCCGCGTCACCCACCGCGCCCCGGCCGCGCCGCTGTTGCTCAGTGACGCAAGGTCGCAGTGCTCATAGCGCGTACTCGATCAGCCTTGCTCCGTGGGTGACGAACAAGAACCGACAAAGCGAACAAAATTTCGTCACACGGGGAGTGAGGCTGATCAACTCCCGGAAGGCTCGATGTCCGACAGGCCAAAGCCGGAGAGGCTGTAGGCGTTGTGGTCGCTCGAGCGACCACAACGTCTCAAGATCCACTGGCGGACCACGCCGGGGCGCCGCCAGGCCGCGCCCTGCAAGCCGCGTCACCCACCGCGCCCAGGTTCGCCACTCTGTCGGCGCCACCGGATAGGCTGCTGCCGAAAGCAGGTTCACACGTCGACAGATCCCCGAGATGAGATCGTCGAGACAAGACAGACAAGGTTCGGTGCTTCCACTGTGGCTGAGACGGTGTCGCCCCAGGTTCAGTTGATCGCGAAGACGGAGTTCTTCCCGCCGGAGGACGTGCCGTGGTCCACCGACGCCGAGGGTGGCCAGGCGCTCGCCGAGTTCGCGGGCAGGGCGTGCTACCAGTCGTGGAAGAAGCCCAACCCGAAGACGGCGACGAACGCGGGCTACCTCGACCACGTCATCTCGGTGGGCCACTTGTCGGTGCTGGAGCACGGCTCGGCCACCTTCTACATCACCGGCATCTCCCGCTCGCTGACCCACGAGCTGATCCGCCACCGGCACTTCTCTTACTCGCAGCTCTCGCAGCGCTACGTCCCCGAGCGCGACGCGGCGTTCGTCGAGCCCGAGGTCATCGCCAGCGACCCCGAGCTGCACGAGAAGTTCCTCGCCGCGGCCCAGGCCAGCCAGGACGCGTACAACGAACTGCTCGAGGGCCTGCAGGACAAGTTCGCCGACGCGCCGAGCAAGACGTTGCAGCGCAAGCAGGCGCGCCAGGCGGCCCGGTCGATCCTGCCGAACGCCACCGAGACCCGCATCGTCGTCACCGGTAACTACCGCGCCTGGCGGCACTTCATCGCCATGCGCGCGACCGAGCACGCCGACGTCGAGATTCGGGCGCTCGCGGTCGAGTGCCTGCGGCAGTTGCAGAAGGTCGCGGAGAACGTCTTCGCCGACTTCACGATCTCCACGTTGCCGGACGGCACCGAGGTCGCCACCAGCCCGCTGGTCTCCGAGGGCTGATGAAACGACTCGCGATCGACGTGCGGCCGGGTGAGTACTCGGTCGCACGTCTCGACGCCACCGAGCCCGTCCCTGCCGGGCTGTTCGACACCGACACCGACGCATTGGTGTCGGTCACGCGCAGCCGCGACGAGATCTCGGTGATCTGTCCCACCGGCACGCCGCTGTCGGACGGCGCGCGAACGGAGGGCGGCTGGCGGCTGCTGACCGTGCGGGGGCCGCTGGAGTTCACGCTCACCGGCGTCATCGCGGCGTTGTCGAGCGAGCTGGCGTCGGCGGGGGTGCCACTGTTCTCGCTGTCGACGTTCGACACCGATCATCTGCTGGTCAAACAGGCCGATCTGGCCCGCGCGGTGGACGCGTTGCGGCTGTCCGGCCACGAGGTGTACGGGGGCTGACCGGTCCGAGGTCGGCGCGGTATCCGGTGGACTCACGGGGTACCGTCAAGGCATGCCCACGATCTCAGCCGGCCCGACCGCCGCTCCAGGGCGGCCGTTCGGGCGTGTACTTTCCGCGATGGTTACTCCGTTCACCTCGGACGGAGCGATCGACCTTGACCGCGCGCAGGAGTTGGCGGAGCATCTGATCGACCTCGGCAACGACGGTCTGGTCGTCAACGGCACCACCGGCGAGAGCCCCACCACCACGGACAAGGAGAAGACCGACCTGGTCCGCGCCGTCATGGAGGCGGTAGGCAGCAGGGCCACCGTGGTCGCGGGGGCGGGCACCTACGACACCGCGCACAGCCTGGAGCAGGCCCGCAACGCCGAGAAGGCGGGCGCGCACGGCATCCTCGTCGTCACGCCCTACTACTCCCGGCCCACCCAGGCTGGCCTGCACGCGCACTTCACCGCCGTTGCCAACGAGACCGACCTGCCGGTGATGCTCTACGACATCCCGCCGCGCTCGGTCGTGCCGATCGAGGTGGACACGCTGCGCCGCCTCGCGGAACACCCGCAGATCCTGGCCGTCAAGGACGCCAAGGGCGACCTGCTCTCCGGCAGCGAGGTCATCGCGAACACCGACCTGGCGTACTACTCCGGCGACGACGCGCTGAACCTGCCGTGGCTGTCGGTGGGCGCGACCGGCTGC
>WHTY01000109.1 GCA_009377475.1 Actinophytocola sp. | reverse complement strand
CTACCGGCTGCCTCCGGTTGACTACGGTAACCGACACGCATGTGTCACGGGCGTGATCCAGCGAACTCCACACGCCCGCACCGGCCAATCCGACGTCGTTGCCGCGCGACTGGTTCCACAGGCGCGGCCTAATCCGTGCTGGCGAGCCAGGTCGCGATGCCGTCAACGACGTTGCGGCAGCCGCCGCACCCTGTTGTCGCGCGCGTGGCCTGGGCGAGGTCGGCGGTGTTGCGCGCGCCCGCGCGCCACGCGTCCACCAACGACGACTTCGTGACGTTGTTGCACTTGCAGACCGTCACCGAACCGGGCATCGTCGCCGGATTCTCGGCAGGCTCCGCCTCCCCTGGCAGCGCCCTGCCCAGCAGAAACGCCAGCCGATCGCTCGGCGCGGGCGTCCCGTTGTCGAAGTGATGCGCCACCGACGCCGCCGCGTCCGGGAACCCGAGCAGGATCGCGCCGCGCACCCGGTCGTCGCGCAGCACCAACTTCGCGTAGCGCCAGCGCCTCGGGTCCGTCAGGCACACGACCTCGTCGTCTGCCGAGTCCCCCTCGGCATGGACGTCGCCCAGCGCGGAAAGGTCCACACCGCGTGCCTTCAGTCGGGTGACAACCGACGTCCCCCGGTAGCGTGACGACGTGTCGGCGCCGGTCAGCAGGTCGGCGACCACGCTCGACTGCTCCCACGCGGGCTGCACCAGACCCGACGGCGCGCCGGGATGCTGCGCGACGTCGCCGATCGCATAGATGCGCTGGTCGTTGGTGCGGAGCGAGTCGTCCACGACGATGCCCTGGTCGACGGTCAACCCGGCGGCCTCGGCCAACCCGGTCTCCGGCCGCACCCCGGCCGAGACGACGACCAGGTCAGCGGGCAGATGACTGCCGTCGTCCAGCTTGAGCCCGTCCCCCGGCACGTACCGCGTCGCCAACTTGCCGAGTGCGAACTCGATGCCATGCTCGGCCAACGCCGTGGCGAGCACACCCCCCGCCCCGGCGTCGAGTTGTCGCTCCATCAGGTGACCCACCGGGTGCACCACGGTCACGTTGCTTCCCCGACCGGCAAGCCCGCGCGCGGCCTCCAACCCGAGCACGCCGCCGCCGATAACGACCACCGGTGCACCCGCTCGCGCATGCGAAAGGATCCGTTCGCAGTCGTCCAGGGTGCGGAACGGCACGACGCCCTCCGCGAGCGCGCCCTCGTCATCCACCAACCCCTCGGTCGGGGGTATCCACGCACGACTGCCGGTGGCGAGCACCAGCGCGTCGTAGCCCACCTGGGTGCCGTCGTCGAGCCCGATCGTGCGATTGCCCCGATCGATGGACGTCACGGCTGTGCCGACCCGCAGGTCGACGTCGTTGGCCTCGGCCCACGACTCGTCGTGCAGGTGGACACTGCGCCGCGACATCGTCCCCGCGACGACGTTGGACAACAGAATCCGGTTGTAGGCGTGGTGTGGCTCGCCGCCGACGACGGTCACGCTCACCCGCTCGCCGAGCGGGTCGCGGGCGCGCAGGTCCTCGGCCAGACGGGCACCGGCCATGCCGTAGCCCACGATGACGACGCGGCGCGGACCTGCCTGGTTACTTGTCGACATGGGCACCGCTCCTCTCTGCGGGTTCGAGCCGCACGGCGCACACCTTGAACTCCGGCATGCGGCTCACAGGGTCGAGCGCGGGGTTGGTCAGCAGGTTGGCGCGCTGCGCGCCGGGAAAGTGGAACGGCAGGAACACCGTGTCCTGGCGCGACGTCGAGGTCAGCCGGACGGGTGCTGCCACTTCACCCCGTCGGGAGACGACGCGGACGGTGTCGCCCGCCGCGAGGCCGTGGCGTTCGGCGGTGTCCGGGTGTATCTCGACGAACGCCTCCGGCGCGACTTCCCGGAGTTCGTCGATGGCGCGGGTCTGCGCGCCAGACTGGTACTGCGCGAGCAGTCGCCCGGTGGTGGCGATCAGCGGGTAGTCGTCGTCCGTCGGCTCCGCGGGCCCGCGGTACGCCACTGGCATGAACCGCGCTCGGCCGTCCGGGTGGTGGAAGCGATCCAGGAAGGGACGCGGCGTGCCGGGGTGGGTCTCGGCATCGGCCGTTGCGCCAGCCCCGGCGCCTGCGCCAGCCCCGGTTCTTGAGCCAGCCCCGGCCGTTGCATCGACCACGCTCGGCACCGGCCAGTGCAACGCCTCGCCGTCGCGGAGCCGCTGATATGTCACGCCGGAGTAGTCCGCGATGCCGCCGCGCGACGCTTCACGCAGCTCGGTGAATACCGCTTCCGGGTCAGTCGGGAATCGCTCGGACGGCTGACCGAGGCGGACCGCGAGGCCCTGCAGAACGTCGAGGTCGCTCCGCACGCCGTCCGGCGGGTCCATGGCCTTCGTACGCAGCAGAATCCGGCCTTCGAGGTTCGTCATCGTGCCGCTTTCCTCCGCCCACTGCGTCACCGGCAGCACGACGTCGGCCATGGCGGCGGTCTCCGACAGCACGATGTCCGCGACGACGAGGAAGTCCAGCGATGCCAGCCGTTCGGCGACATGACCCGCTCGGGGGGCAGACACCACCGGGTTACTCCCGAACACCAGCAGCGCCTGCGGGCCGTCCTCGGTGCCGAGCACATCGAGCAGTTCGTACGCCGACCGGCCCGGCCCTGGCAGCGAGTCGGGATCGACACCCCACACCCCCGCGACGTACTCCCGGGCGGCCGGGTCGTCGAGCTTCCGGTACCCGGGCAGCTGGTCGGCCTTCTGGCCGTGCTCGCGCCCGCCTTGCCCGTTGCCCTGGCCGGTGAGGCAGCCGTACCCGGAGCCGCGCCGACCGGGCAGGCCCAGCGCGAGCGCCAGGTTGATCCACGCGCTGACGGTGTCGACGCCGTTGGCGTGTTGCTCCGTGCCACGCGCGGTGAGCACATACGCATTGTTGGCACCGGCGAGGATCGCGGCGACCTTGCGCTGGTCGGCGGCGGCGACGCCGGTGATGCGCTCCACCCGTTCGGGCCACCAGCGCGCGACCACCCGCCACGTTTCGGTGAACCCGGCCGCGCGGCTGTCGACGTACGCCTGATCGAGGTAACCATCGGCGACGACGGCGTGCAGGATGCCCAGCGCGAGCGCCATGTCGGTGCCCGGCGCGGGCTGGAGGTGCAGTTCGGCGCGCTCGGCGGTCGGCGTGCGGCGCGGGTCGACGACGATCAGCCCGTCCTGCGGCAGATGTTGCACGAACGGCGGCATCGTCTCCGCCGGGTTGGAGCCGACCAGCAGGATCGCGTCGGCGTCCGCGAGATCGGTGACCGGGAACGGCATCCCCCGGTCCATGCCGAACGCCTTGATCCCCGCCGCAGCGGCCGACGACATGCAGAACCGGCCGTTGTAGTCGATCTGCGACGTCCCCAACGCCACGCGGGCGAACTTGCCGAGCGCGTAGCACTTCTCGTTCGTCAGCCCGCCGCCGCCGAACAGACCGACCGCGTCCGCGCCACGCCGCTCGCGAATGTCACGCAGTCGAGTGGCGACGACGTCGAGGGCGTCCTCCCACGTCGCGGGGGTCAGCTCGCCGTTGACGCGGACCAACGGCGTCGTCAGCCGTGCGGGTGACGTCAACAGCGCGGCGGACGTCCAGCCCTTCTGGCACATGCCACCCCCGTTGGTCGGGAACTGCCGCGGCTCGACGGTGGCGCCGTCGTCGGCGGGCGTGACTCGCATGCCGCACTGCAACGCGCAGTACGGGCAGTGCGTCGCCGCGCCGGTGGTCGTCGCGGGCATCGCGGCTGTCGCTGTCACCGGTCACCTCCGTTCGCCGTCAATCGACGGTAGGAAGGCGTTGTTACCGGAAGGTGCAGCGATGTTTCAGGCGTTTGACATTGTTCGCACTTGGCGCACAGATGCCGAGGTGAGCGGGCATGCCGCGTGAGGCACGCCACCGTCAGACGTAACGGCTCACCGTGCTCGCCGCGTGCCGCAACCGCTCACGCAACCGCTCGTCGGCGTCCGGGTCGAGCGCGCCCGCCGCGAGCCGGAACAGCACCGCGCGCAACAGCATCTGCCGCCATGCGGGGATGTGCTCCCAGCGCTCCATGACGTCGATGTCTGCCTCGCCGTCGGTCACCGCGTCCACGACGACCAGCGCGGCGGACCACTCGGGCGGGCGAAAGAAAGGTCGGAAGTTCACGACGGCGGGCGCGGCATCGGTGTAGAACTGGACGCCGCGATACAGGTTGGCGTGCACGACCTGGTCCTTCAGCAGGGCCGGTTTGGTCGCGCCGAGCAGCAGGTCGAACCAGCGCGCGCAGCTGGAGTCGCCGAGGTCGGCTTCATCCTCGCCCCAGGCCATCCGGTCGGCGCGGGCGAGGACGTCGTCCCGCTTGGTGACAAACGCCGGGCGCGGCAGGTGCTCCAACGCCTGGTGCAGCTTGACCGACACCAGCACCAGATCGTCCACTGTGGACACTGCGGCGTCGGCAGGTTCACCGTCGATAGCGCGCAACGCCATCCAGCCGCCGACGACCTGGCGTCCGTCCGTGGCGCGCGCCGGTCGCGCGAACCGCAGGTCAGGCAGGTCGACGTCGCCCAACGACTTGGCGAGCCACAACGCCTGCTCGGAGTCGGAGACGGGCAGCAGCGTCAGCCTGCCGGTACGCCACCCCAGCCCGTCGAACGGCGCCAGTTCGCCCTCGTCGACCCCAAACGCCGCACACACCCGTCCGGGCGGACGCTCCACGATAGTGGACACACCGGGAGATTACCGCCGAAACGGTGACGCCGGAATGGGGTGGGATGCGATGAAGGGATTCTTACTTGCACATGGCGCAAGTAAGAAGCCCTTCGTAACACCAAACCCTCAGTACGTCGGCAGGCTCGGGTCGATCTGGTTCGCCCAGGCCAGGACGCCACCGCCGAGGTGGGTGGCGTCGGAGAACCCGGCCTGGTGCAGCGCGGCGAGCGCCTCCGCCGAGCGGGCACCGGACTTGCAGTGCAGCACGATCGGCTTGTCCTGCGGCAGGTCGGACAGCGCCTCGCCCGAGAGGATGCGGTCCTTCGGGATCAGCCTCGCGCCCTCGATCTTGACGATCTCGTACTCGTGCGGCTCGCGGACGTCGATGAGCTGGAAGTCCTTGCCAGCGTCGAACATCGCCTTGAGCTCGTCCGGCGTGATGGTGCTGCCCGCAGCCGCCTCGGACGCCTCGTCGCTGACCACGCCGCAGAACGAGTCGTAGTCGATCAGCTCGGTGATCTTCGGCGTCTCCGGGTCCTTGCGGATCTTGACCTCGCGGTACCGCATCTCGAGCGCGTCGTAGCTGATCAGACGGCCGAGCAGCGGCTCACCGATGCCGGTGATGAGCTTGATCGCCTCGTTGACCATGATCGAGCCGATCGAAGCGCACAGCACGCCGAGCACGCCACCCTCGGCGCACGACGGCACCATGCCGGGCGGCGGCGGCTCCGGGTAGAGGTCGCGGTAGTTCAGGCCACGGCCGTCCGGCGCGTCCTCCCAGAACACGCTGACCTGGCCCTCGAACCGGAAGATCGAGCCCCACACGTACGGCATGCCGAGGATCACGGCGGCGTCGTTGACCAGGTACCGCGTCGCGAAGTTGTCCGTGCCGTCCAGGATCAGGTCGTAGCCGCGGAAGATGTCCAGCGCGTTGTCGTTGGTGAGCTGTTCCTGATGGACCACGACGTTGACGAACGGGTTCGTCTCGGCGATCGACTCCTTGGCCGACTGCGCCTTGGGCTTGCCGATGTCGGACTGGCCGTGGATGATCTGCCGCTGCAGGTTGGACTCGTCGACGACGTCGAAGTCGATGGTGCCGAGCGTGCCGACGCCGGCAGCGGCGAGGTAGAGCAGCGCGGGGCTGCCGAGGCCGCCAGCGCCGATCACGAGGACCTTGGCGTTCTTCAGCCGCTTCTGCCCATCGACCCCGACGTCGGGGATGATCAAGTGCCTGCTGTACCGGGCGACCTCATCCTTGGTGAGCTCGTCGGCGGGCGCAACGAGCGGCGGCAGTGCCCCGCCTCGCGTGTCTGACATGTGGCGTTCCTCCATCTACGCACCGTGGGCGACGTTCGAACCCGTCACGACTGTGTCAACGCAGGTGCGGCTCGGTCTCTTCCATCGTTCTACGTCTGCCCTGCGGAGTCCACATCATGGTGGTCATGTCCACATGCTGGACGACTTAACCCTGGGGGTTCGGCCAGGCGTTCGGCTTGCACACCTTGCCGTCCCTTGGCACATCGGCGTGGTCGTGGCCGTTGAGCTTGGCGACGTAGTCGTTGGACACGCCGAACGTCTGCTGCATCATGACCGGCGCGAGCGCGCCGTCCTTGGCGCACCCGACGTGGCCGATGCCGAGGGCGTGCCCGACTTCGTGGTTGATCGCGTACTGCCGGTACAACCCAAGGTCGGCGTTGAACGCCTTCGCGCCGCGCACCCAGCGCGCCAGGTTGATGACGACCTTGCCGAGGTCGCTGCGCCAGCACGACGCCTCGAACTTGATGGTGTAGCCGCAGACGTCGGTCTGGTGGTTGGTCTCCGGCGTGGTGAGGCTCACCGCGAAGTCGGCGGCGGCGGGGTCGTTGATCCGCTGGAACGACACCGAACCGTCGTAGGTCCAGCTCCTCGGATCCGCCAGCGTCGCCTCGACGGTCTTCGCGTACGCCTCGTCGCCGCCGTAGCTGCCGGGGTCGATGCCGTCCTCGACCTCGACGACGTACTTGTACAGCCTGCCGCCGGACCCGACGCGCTTGCTCTTGCCAGGTACGACGTGCCAGGTGCCCTTGCCGCTGCGCGTGAACGCGCCGCCCTTGGGCAGTTTCGCGGTGGGGACCTCCAGATTGATCGGCTCGACGGGGTTCTCGGTCACGATGGGCGGTCCCCCCGCAGCGCTGTTGGCGCCGTGGTCATGCGACTCCTGCGGGACGGTGGCGCCCGCCCGGATTCCCTCGTCGGCCGGGCTACCGCCGCTGAAGTCGAACACGACGATCACGGTGAGCACGAGCAACACGGGTAAGGCGTAGATGCGCCAGCCATACGTGCCGACGACGCGGCGCGGCAGCGACTTCCGCTGTGTCCCGGACGGCACGGCTGGTTGCTCGCCGGTGTCCGGCCGCCACGACGCCCGCAGCGGCTCAGCGCTCCTGCCAGGGTGGGGTGACGCCTCGGGCGGCGGTGGCATCGGACGCTCCCTCGGCGGCATTCGGCCTGGCCGCCCGTCGCGACCGGGACCTGCGGCGCGGCCAGGCTGACGCGGTCGCTCACGTCGCACTTGCCCTGTCCGCTGGTCCACGCGTCAAGCGTGCCACATCCACTCTCGTGGCGGTCACCGACAGGCTGAGCCAAACGGGAAGAAACACCCACCCAAGTGGCCTAGCGTCGATACCCATCGTCAGCGTTCGCCGTCTGCCACAGCGCCAGGACCGCCTCCGCGGCGGCGGTGGGGTGCTCCATCTGAGCGACGTGGCCGACGTTGGACAGCATCAGCAACCTACCGTCGCGCAACGTCCTGGCGGTGCGCCGCGCCTTGCGCGCCGAGATGACCCTGTCCTTGTCGCCCCACACCACGAGCGACGGCGCGGTCACCGCCCGCAGCGCCGACCAGATCGAGCTGGGTCCGCGCGCCAGCCAGACGCGGAAGATGTCCGACGTGCTGCGGCTCATCGCGGTCATCGCCCACGGCAGCGACAGCCGCTCACCGTGCTCCTTGGCGAGCTCTGCCAGCCGCGACTCCGGGAACGACGACGGGTCGGCGAAGCACAGCTTGATCACCTGCCGCGCCCGCTCGTTCGGCGTCATCGCGGCGAGCTGCCGACGTGCCGAACGCCCGACGACCGGCAGATACGCCAGCGCCATCCGCGGATCGGACAGCCGCGACGGCAGCGGTCGCAGGTCGGGCACCGCTGGCGAGATCAGCGTCAACGTCTTCACCAGGTCCGGCCTTGTGCCAGCGAGCAACGCCGCGATCGCGCCACCCATCGAGTTGCCGAGCAGGTGCACCGGCCCGGTGCCCAGCCCCGCGATGTACTTGGCGAGCTGCTCGGTGTGCGCGGCGAGCGTGAAGTCGAAGTCGGGCGCCGGTTCGGAGAAGCCGAAGCCAGGCAGGTCAACGGCGATCCCGGCGCTCCACGGCGCGAGCAGCACGCCGAGGTCGGTCCAGTTCGTCGACGATCCACCGAGACCGTGCACGTAGACAGCGGTGTCCGCGTTGTCCGGCGACAGCTCGGGCTCGGTGCGGCGGACGTGCAGCCGCACCCCACTAGCCTCTTCATGGCCGCCCGGCCACGGCGGTAGTGTGCGGTCGAGCGGCGGCAGCGCGACATCGGAGGTGTCGACGTTGTCGCCACTCGGCTCGGTCGAGTGGGAGCTTGGTGGCGTCACGTATCCAGCATGGCCCACTGAGCCCGGCGGTGCCCATTGCGGCCTAATGCGGCCCAATGCGGCCCAATGTCGCGCGCCAGCGGCATGGCACACGACGTCGAGGCTTGCCAACCCGGTATTACCGGCGGGTAGTCTCAACCACACGCGTTTCGCGCGAACATCACGCGGTCGCGACCGGCCTGCGGGGGCCGACACGCAACACGGGAGGAAACCATGACCGAAGCGGCGAGGCTGCCAGCGGCGAACCGGCTCCGGCAGCTCGGTCGGGGCGTCCGGCTGCCCAAGCGCAAGCGGCGCGAGCAGCTGCTCACCGTCGCGCAAGACGTCTTCGCCGCCAACGGCTACCACGCCACGGCGATGGACGAGATCGCCGAACGCGCCGGTGTCTCCAAGCCCGTGCTCTACCAGCACTTTCCCGGCAAGCTCGACCTCTACAGCGCGCTGCTCGACGTCCACGTCGATGAGCTGATCGCCGCGGTCAAGGAAGCCCTCGAGTCCACGACGGACAACAAGCAGCGGGTGATGAACGCCGTCGGCGCGTTCTACGACTTCGTCAACAGCGAGACCGGCGCGTACCGGATGGTGTTCGAGTCGGACCTGCGGGGCGAGCCAGCGGTGCAGGCCGCCGTGGACCGCGCGACCATGGCCCCGGTCGACGCCATCACGAAGACCATCACCTCGGACGCCGGTCTCAGCGAAGACAAGGCGCGCCTGCTGGCGTCAGGCTTGGTCGGGTTGAGCCAGGTCAGCGCGCGCTACTGGCTGGACAACCACAACTCGATCAGCCGCGACGACGCGGTCGCGCTCATCGCGACGCTGGCCTGGCGCGGCATCGGCGCGGGGTTCCCGCTCCAGCAGTAGCGGCTACTCCTCGCCGTCGTCGTCCTCGGCGGGCGCCTGCTTGCGCGCGACGATGATCAGCACGGCGATGACGACCAGCGGGCCGACGACGAGCAGGATCTCGTCCCAACCACCCTGATGCATCAGGATCACGCGCTCGGCGAGCGTCTGGGTCATCGCTGCCGGTGACATAACTTCACACTCCTGCGACGAGGGCGATGCCCGTTGCGGTGTAGGCGACCATCACCGCGAGCATTGGGTATTGCCCCACTTTCACATATTTCGGGCGTAGCACGCCGATCGCGCGGTCGTGCGCCGACGTCACCCCGAGGATATGCCCGACGACGATCCCCGTGACCTGCACGAACGCGATCATGGTCGCGCCGACGACGGTGTAGTCGATGGTGGCGTCCGCCGTGCCGAACAGGTTCCACCCGAGCCCGAACGGATCGGAGGCGAGCAACAGCCCCGCCTGCCCCTGGAACACCGCGAACGAGAAGTAGCGCGCCACGGTGTAGCCGATCATGATCGGCACGAGCGAGTGTGCGAACGCGCTGTACGGTTCGACCGCCCGCTCACCGTTCTTGCGCAGGTACGGCCTTGTCAGCCAGATGCCCCCGGTGTAGATCCCGGCGATCGCGATGATCGCGGCGGCCAGCCCCGCCGTGCCGAGCAGCGCCAGCATGACGCCGTCCGAACCCGCGATGACGTCGCCCCACAGCGGTAGCCGGGTGAGCCCGTCGAACGCCGTCGAACCAAGCACGATCAGCACGACAGGCGTCAGGCCCTCGGAACGCTGGATGGTCAGCAACCCGTCGAGCGGGTTGCGCACCACCAGCGCGCCGTCGTCGCGCCTGCCGAACGGCGACAGCGCCGCGATCAGCCCGAAGTAGACCTCGAACGACTCACCGTGGTCGAACCACCTGCGGCCGAACACCGCACCGGCCGCGACGTGCACCAGCGCGTAGGCGGTGACGAACACTGCGATGGCGCGCGGCGAGTCCGACTCGCCGTAGACCAGCTCCAGCCACAGGAACGCCAGCAGCCCGACGGTGGCTGGCCAGTAGCCGACCCAATCCGGCAGCGCGCGCCGCCAGGAGCCGCCGTCCCGCCGCAGGGGCAGTACCCGCAACCCTGCCCGCAACGCCGCGGCGAGCGTGCGCAGCGGGTTCAGCCGCCGCCAGACCGGGCCGAGCGCGAGGGACAGCGGCACCAGCGCCACCCAGAACCACACGTAGAACCAGGTCGCGGCCGGGTTGGTGGCCGAACTGTCGGTGCCGAACCAGGCCGTCGCCAGCAGTAGCGCGAGCAGCACCACGCCGACGACCTGGAGCACCACGCGAGTGGCTCGCGCGTCGACGACACGCGCCAATCCCGCTGGCAGCGGCGTGCCCGCCTGCCCGCCGCGTAGCTTCGGCTCCGTCCAGAGCGCTGCCAGCGCGAAGAACGACACCAGCACCGCGAGGACACCGGCGAACAGCGCCAGCCACGTCGGCACGGGCAGGTCCGCCCTGCCGCCGAGGCCGTGCGCGAGGATCATCTCGCCGGTCACGGCGTCACCCGCAGCTCGGTGAGCAGGGCGCCGCTGTCGTGCAGTTCGATCTCCCACACGCCCGCGATGGCGGCGTCGAACTCCAGCGTCGCCGGTTCGCCCGGCGGCAGCGCGACAGTCTTGTTGTAGCCGTGGACGTGCACCTCGTCCGCGGTGTCCGACGTGACCTCGATGGCAACCGTCTCGCCGACGGCGACGTCGATCTGCTCGGGACCACTCACCCGCTCGCCACCCTCGACGGTGAAGCTCACTGCGGCGGCGCTCGCGGCGTCCGTCTCGCCCGTCGGCGACGACGACGCATCAGACGTCGTGCCGGGCGTGTTGGTGCTCTCGGCGCCGCAACCAGCCAACGCCAGCGGCAGGGCAGCGAAAGCGGCAACTACGGCCATGCCTCGGACCCGCGAGCAATCCTCGGTGTGTTTGAGCATGGTGTCCCCCTCGTCTGGATGTCGCTGTGCGGACTGTCTGGAGCGACCCGCCCCCACGGCACCACGAGAACCACCCCCGGCGCCGGATGCGCACCGAGGGTAGCCGTGCCTGCGCGTCAGCGCGGGGGAACCGCCCTACGCAGCAACGAAAGTATCCTCGCGTTGACCTCGACCGGGCGTTCGTACATCAACATGTGTCCCGCGCCGGGGAAGAGAACGAAGTCGGTCGCTGGCAGTTCGTCGGCGATCACCTTGGCGTGATCGACGGGGCAGAGCCGGTCCCGGTCGCCGACGAGCACGACCGTCGGCTTGTCCCGCAGCGCGCCGAGGGCGACGCGCCGGTCGTGGGCGAAGATCGCGTCCATGAACCCGCCGATGCTGGCCGGGTGCGCGCTGAGCGACTGCCGCACGGTCTCCAGGACGTGCTCCCGCTTGGCCTTGTTGCCGAACACGAGCCAGCGGGCGGCGGGGCTGAGCAGCCGGGGGTTGCCGGGCAGGGTCCCCTTCTTGCGGCGTTCCAGCAGCGAGCGCAGCATCGGCTCGACACGGGGCACCGAACGGCCGAGCGCGCCCTTGAGTCCAAGGCTGATGCGGTGCATGTTCCCGGACGACGTCGCCACGAACGCGACACCCGCGACCCGTTGCTCGACCAGCGTCGGGTGCCGTTCGGCGAGCGCCATGAGCGTCATGCCGCCCATGGAGTGCCCGACGAGCAGGATGCGCCCCGTCGGCACGACGCCGTCGATGAGCTCGGCGAGGTCGTCCGCGAGCTGCTCCAGCGTCCGCGTGCCGACTCGCGCTGGCGCGGAGCCACCGTGACCTCGGTGGTCGTAGCGGACAACGCGCACGTCGTCCGGCATCTCGGCCGCCGCGATGTCCCAGCAGGTGTGGTCCTGGGTCCAGCCGTGCACGAAGAGCACGGTGACGCCGGCATCGACGGGACCGGTGTCCCTGACGTGCAATGCCGTCCCGTCACTTGTCACGAACCGCGCACCACTGCCAGTATCAGCGGCAACCATGTCCAGTCGTTCCGATACCGTCGATCCCATCGAGCCGCGCTGCTCAATGATGCTCACGTGCACCACCGTCTTCGTCGAACCTCAACCTGTAACCGATAGTAACGGTTACCAATTGGTAGCATGACGTCCATGCCCGATCGTGTCAAGAGCAGCAGCAAGCAGCCTGCAAGCACCGGCGACGCCCGTCGTGACCGGTGGAAGCAGCACCGCATCGCGCGCCGCGCCGAGTTCGTCGAGGCCGCGCTGCGTGCGCTCGACAAACACGGTACGGACTTCGGCATGGACGACGTCGCCGCTGAGGCCGGCGTCACCAAGCCGGTGCTCTACCGCCACTTCACCGACAAGGCTGACCTGCATCTCGCGCTCGGCCAGCACGGCACCAAAATACTGTTCAACCGGCTCATGCCCGCGCTGAACGACGAGCTGGCGCCGGTGCCGAGGATCCGCAGCGTCATCAATGCCTTCTTCACCACCATCGACGAGTACCCGAACCTGTATCGACTGCTGGTGCACCCCAGTCACTCCGGTGACCGGCTGCCCGACGCGGACATCGTGCACGAGGATAAGGAGATGATCGCGACATCGGTCACCGCCGTCCTCGGCGACTACATGCGCGCGTTCGGCCTGGACTCCGGCGCGGCAGAGCCGTGGTCGCACGGCGTCGTCGGGCTGGTGCAGAACATCGGCTCGTGGTGGCTGGACCGCCGGTCCATGGGTCGCGACAGCATCGTGGAGTACACCACCGAGATCATCTGGGGCGCGATCGACGGCATCCTGCGGCAGAAGGGCGTCGTCGTCGAGCCGAACAAGCCGTTGGAGATCAACAAGGTGGTGCAGATGCGCCACGTCTGGAGCGAGGCGGAGCGCAAGGCCACCGGCGACAGCGCTTAGGTTCCGGCGGCTTGGGCGAGCCCAAGGTGCCCTTCGGTACATATGCGGTACCCAAGGGCACCTTCGGCTCCACCCAGGGGTCAGCGCGATCCCGCCCGGCGCAACCGCTAGACGTCTAGCTGGCGAAGCCCACCTTGCGCGCGTCGGACGGCGCGATCTCGACGTAGGCGATCCGGTTGGCGGGCACGATGTACTTGCGACCCTTCTCGTCGGTCAGGCGGAGCAGGCCGTCGTCGGAACCGAGGGCATCGGAGATCAACGCATCCACCTCGTCCGGCGTCTGGCTGCTCGACACGACGAGCTCGCGGGGAGTCTCCTGAATGCCGATCTTGATCTCCACGCGCGTCCTCCTGGTTCACGATTGGTTGCGTCTCGCCGCAAGGCTATCCCACCTCGGTGGCGCCAGCGTGCTGGCCGGGACTTGTCCGCCGCGGGCTTAACCGAGCCCGAGCGACTGCATCCGTTTGTGGTGTTTCTGCTGCAACCGCCGCAACAGGCCCGCGATTCCCGACAGGTCCCCCGTGCCATCGACGATCAGCTCGGCGAGGCCGTCCCGCTCGGCGACGACGTACTGCGCCTGGGTCAGCGCCTCGCCAAGCAGCCTGCGCCCCCACAGCGCGAGCCGGTCCCGCACAGTGGAGTCCGCATCGATCGCCTGCGCGACTTCGCGCTCCGCGAACGCCGAGTGCCCGGTGTCGGACAGCACCGCGAGCACCAGCTCCTTGGTCGGCTCGTCAAGCCAGCTGGCCACCTCGCGGTAGAGGTCGGCGGCGAGCCCATCCCCCACGTACGCCTTGACCAGCGACTCCAGCCACGACTTCGGCGCGGTGGACGTGTGGAAGTCGTCGATGTGGCCGATGAACGGCGCCATCGCCTCCTCGACGTCGACGCCGCGTTCGGCGAGGTGGCGCTCCAGCACCGTGTAGTGGCCGATCTCGGCGGCGGCCATCTGCGCGAGCGCGGCCCTGCCGCCCAGCGTCGGCGCGGTCCGCGAATCCTCCGCCAGCCGGTCGAACGCCGACAACTCGCCATAGGCGAGCACGCCGAGCAGATCAACGACCCCCGCGCTCACCGATTCCTGACTGCTGACTTCCCGCACATCACCCACCCCTACCACTTTAGGGTGTCGTTCATCATCATGTGCGTGGCCTGCGCGAGAGTTCACACCGGATGCGTTATCTCACCGAACCGCTGACAACCGGGCCGCGCCAGGTAGACTACGTGGCGATGACCATCGCATCGCCTCCGCGAGATGGTCGCAGGGTGCGCGTGACCGCATGCGACGGCAGCGATCGCACCCGGCCGGGAACCGAATCACGCACGTAGGGACTTTGAACCCGGTTGACCGTGTATCCACGGGCGCGCTCCGCGTGGAGGCAGCTGCGAGGAAGTGTGCGCGCACACTCCGGATCCCAGTGCGGTTCCCCACAACATCGAAGTGCGCGCTGGATGAGAGAGGCGATCACGCTGACAACTGAGACCAACAACGACCGCGAGCTGGATCCGGTCACCCTCGAACACAGCGAAGCAGGAGTTCCCGACACCGACCCGTCCCACCCGTTGCAGGCAGGCGCTCCGGTCAAGCCGGAGGCGCCGCTGTTCGCGGACTTCAATGTCCACGAAGAGATCGTGCGCTCGCTCACCGAGGCGGGCATCGAACGCACCTTCGCGATCCAGGAGATGACGCTCCCGCTCGCGCTCAAGGGCGAGGACATCATCGGCCAGGCCCGCACCGGCACCGGCAAGACGCTTGGCTTCGGCGTCCCGATGCTGCAGCGCCTCACCCTGCCGGGTGACGGCACGCCGCAGGCGCTGGTCGTCGTGCCAACCCGCGAGCTGTGCCTCCAGGTCACCCACGACCTGCACGACGCTGGCAAGCACCTCGGCGTGCGCACGCTGTCCATCTACGGCGGGCGGCCGTACGAGCCGCAGATCGAGGCGCTGCGCACCGGCGTCGACCTGGTGATCGGCACGCCGGGCAGGCTGCTCGACCTCGCCGAGCAGCGGCACCTCGTGCTCGGCAAGGTCGGCACGCTGGTGCTCGACGAGGCCGACGAGATGCTGGACCTTGGCTTCCTGCCGGACATCGAGCGCATCCTGCGGATGGTGCCCGAGAAGCGGCAGACCATGCTGTTCTCGGCGACCATGCCCGGCCCGATCCTCACGCTGGCCAGGACGTTCCTGCACCAGCCGACGCACATCCGCGCCGAGCAGGTCGATGACACCGCGATCCACGAGCGCACCGCGCAGTTCGTCTACCGCGCCCACGCCATGGACAAGACCGAGCTGCTAGCCAGGACGTTGCAGGCCGAAGGCCGGGGCAGGACGATGATCTTCACCCGCACCAAGCGCACCGCGCAGAAGGTGGCCGACGACCTCACCGAGCGCGGTTTCGCGGCGGGCGCGGTGCACGGCGACCTTGGCCAGGGCGCGCGGGAACAGGCGCTCCGGGCGTTCCGCTCCGCCAAGATCGACGTCCTCGTTGCGACCGACGTCGCCGCGCGCGGCATCGACGTCACCGACGTCACGCACGTCATCAACTACCAGACGCCGGACGACGAGAAGACCTACGTGCACCGGATCGGCCGCACCGGCCGCGCTGGCAAGACCGGTGTCGCGGTCACGCTGGTGGACTGGGACGAGACGCCGCGCTGGAAGCTGATCTCGGACGCCCTCAACCTCGGCGTCGACGTGCCGGTCGAGACCTATTCGACGTCGCCGCACCTGTACGCCGACCTGGGCATTCCCGACGACGCCACTGGCAGGCTGCCGCTGTCGCAGCGCACGCGCGCTGGGCTGGCCGCCGAGCAGGAAGAAGACTTCGGCGGCAAGCGCAAACCCAGCTCGACGCGGTCCCGCCCCGCGCGGCAGCGCACGCCGCGCACGCGCACCCGCGGCGGGACGCGCACGACGTCGTCCGGCGAGTCGACGTCGGCAAGCCCGCAGAACAACGGGGGCCCGAAGCAGGACGGCCCTGGTCAGGGTTCGGCCGACGGGCAGCGCCGCAACCGGCGCAAGACGCGCGGCGGCCGTGGCCGAGGCCGCAGCACCAACGGCGCCGGCAACGCCAAGGCCGGCGACAACAGCGGTCAGTGAGCCCACGGTGAGTTCCGCTGGCACGAACCCGGCTCGCCGCTCACCGTGGACACGCACCCGCGACCGGGTCATCGCCGTCCTGCTCACGCTCGCCGTGGTCGGCGTCGGCGTGCTGGTGTGGCTGACCAGCGAAAGCAGGGCCACGCACGCCGAAACGGCCGACGGCGCGCCGCGTCCGCTCGCCACACCGGACGAGCTGCCGGACCGCTTCGAGGAGCTGTGGCGGGCGCCGAGCGCGGCGACGCCGAGGCCGGTCACCGACGGCTCGTCCGTCGTCACCGGCGACGGCGGCGCCGTCACCGGGCGCGACCCGCTGACCGGGCAGGAGCGATGGCGCTACGAGCGCGACCTCGACCTGTGCACGGTGTCCGACACCTGGTCGACGGCGATGGCGCTGTACCAGCGGCACAGCCCCGCCGGTGACTGGTGCAGCGAGGTCACCCAGCTCGACATGGCCACCGGCGCGCGCACCGCGCAGCGCAACGGCAACGCCGAGCTGGGCACGCAGCTGATCGACGACGGCTCGCACGCCGTCACGACCGGCGAGAACCTGATCAACGTCTGGTCGCAGAGCCTGGTGCGGACCATGGAGTACGGCAATGCGCCCGCGCCGGTCGAGCCGAACCGGCAGCCCCGGCCCGGCTGCGACTACGGCTCGGTCGCCGTCGCCGCTGGCAAGGTCGGCGTGATCGAGCGCTGCGACGACGACGCCACCGACCGGCTCACCGTGTTCGGCACCACCCACACCGTCGACGGCGAGACCAAGAGCGACGAGCCCAAGGTCTTCTTCACGACGTTGCTTGACAGCGAGAACGCCAGGGTCGTCGCGCTGGTCGACCAGCACGAGTCCGCCGAGAACGACTACCTGGTCGCGGTCGCGTTCGGCGACGCCAAGAAGCTCGCCATCTACGACGGCAACGGCAACAAGACCGCCCAGTACCAGCTCGACCTCCCCGCAGCGGCGCTGACCAGCGATCCGGCGGGCCACGTCGAGCCGGTCGCCGGCACCAGCGACGGGATCAACTGGTCCACCGGGGCCAGCACCATCGCGCTCGACGCCGAGAACCTGCGGCCCCGCTGGACGCTGCACGGCACAACCGGCACCGGCACGCTGTTCGGACGCCAGCTGGTGCTGCCGGTCAGGGGCGGGCTCGCCGTCATCGATGAGGAGTCCGGCAAGGTCGAGCGCACCATCCCGGTCGACCGCGGCAACGCCGAAGACACCGAAGGCCCCATCCGCCTCGCCATGGCCGGTCCGGTGCTGCTTGAGCAGCGCGGTCCCACGCTCGTGGCGCTGCGGTAGACGTCTGGTGCAACGAAGGGCTTCTTAGAGGTCGCGCAGATTGGGTTTGAGTTCTGACCCCGTCGTGAAGGCAGGCACAGGCGCTGTTGATCATGAAGTTGTCTACGCTTCGTGATCATCGGGAGTGCCTGTGCCTGCGTTGCCATCATGGCTGACCACCCCATTGT
>WHTY01000105.1 GCA_009377475.1 Actinophytocola sp. | reverse complement strand
GCTGGTGTAGCTGCGATGGAAGACCCCGGTAGCGGTCGCTGGCATGGCCTAGACCCTCTCGATGCGTGTCTGACCGAACAGTCCGTACGGGCGGACCATCAGGATCGCGATGAGGACGATGAACGGGACGATCTGCTCGAAGCCGTTGCCGATGTACCCGGCCGAGTACTGCGCGAGCAGTCCGATGATGACGCCGCCGACGATGGTTCCCGGCACCGAGTCCAGCCCGCCGAGGATGACGACGGGGAATACCACCAGCCCGAACCCGGCGAGGCCCGCTGAGACGCCGGTGAGGTCGGCGAGCAGGATGCCGCCGATCACCGCAGTGACCGCGGCCAGCGCCCAGGCCAGCGCGAACACCTTGCGCACGCTGATGCCGATGGTCAGCGACGCCTGCTGGTCGTCGGCGACCGCGCGCATCGCGATGCCGTGCCGGGAGCGGGTGAAGAACAGCGTGAACGCGGTGAGCACCACGGCCGCGATGACGATCGCGGCGAGGCGGCTGTATGGGATCGTCGCGCCCGCGATGTCCAGCGAACCGCCGGGCAAGAACTTCGGCGTCTCCTTCGGTGACGTCCCGAAGAAGAACTGCACCCCGCCGCCGAGCATGGACGACAGCCCGATCGTGACCATGATGACCGCGATGGCGTCCTCACCGATCATCGGCCGCAGCACGAACCGCTCCACGACCACACCGAGCGCGATCGCCACCACGATGCCGACCAGGATCGCCAGGCTCCAGTGGAAACCGAACACCAGCATCGCGGCGTAGAACACGTACGCGCCGATCAGCAGGAAGTGCCCCTGCGCGAAGTTGATGACGCCGGTCGCCTTGTAGATCAGCACGAAACCGAGCGCGGCCAGCGCAAGGATCGCGCCGTTGGAAAGGCCGAACAGGGTGAGCTGAAAGAACTCCGTCATTGTTGCCCCCGAATGACGCCAGAAGTCAGGAACTCCGTCATGTGCGGCCACTCCAGACGGGCCTGCGGCGGTGCCCCTCGGGCATCGCGAAGGTGGACAGGTCGAAGATCCGCAACGGCGTCTTGCGCTCGACGGTCGTGCCGTCCTGGTAGGTCACCGTTGACGACAGCGTGACCTCCTCGTCGCCGCGTGCGAGGGCGTCGATGATGTCGGCGTAGCGCTCGGCGATCACGCCCCTGCGCACCTTGCGGGTGCGGGTGATCTCGTCGTCGTCCGGGTCGAGTTGCTTGTGCAGCAGCACGAACCGCCGCACCCCGACGCGCTCCGGCAGGTCGGTGTTGGCGCGCACCATGTCCTCGGCGATCAGCCGGTACACCTCGGGTTTCGCCGCGAGGTCGGGGTAGGTGGTGTAGGAGACGTGCTCGTGCTCGGCCCACGACCCGGTGGTCGCCGGGTCGATGATGACCATGGCGGTGACGTCGTCATCCCCTTCGCCGCCGAACACCACCGCTTCCTCGACGTACGGGCTGAACTTCAGCTTGTTCTCCACGAACGCCGAGGAGAACAGCTGCCCGTCGGCGGTCCGGCGGACGTCCTTGGCGCGGTCGATCACCACCAGGTGGCCGTCGTCGAGGTAGCCGGCGTCGCCGGTGTGCAGCCAGCCGTCGGCATCTGTCGTGCCCGCGGTGTCTTCCCTGCTGCGGTGGTAGCCGCGGAACACCGACGTCGACCGCAGCAGGATCTCGCCGTCGTCCGCGATACGCAGGTCGGTCTCCGGGATCGGCTGGCCGACGGTGTGGAAGCGGATGTCGTCGTCGCGGTGCACCACGGCGATGCCGCAGATCTCGGTCTGGCCGTAGATCTGCTTGAGGTTGACGCCGATGGCGTGGAAGAAGCGGAACACGTCGGGGCCGAGCGGCGCGCCGCCGGTGTAGGCGCGCTTCAGCCGGGCGAGCCCGAGCTGATCGCGCACCGGGCGCAGCGCCACGGCGTCCGCGATGCGGTACGTGAGGCGCTGCCACGCGCCGGGCCGCTCGCCGCGCACCCGCCGCTCCGCCACCGCGTCACCGACGTTGTAGCCCCAGCCGAACACCGTGCGCTTGAGCGCGCCCGCCTCGTCGATGCGCACCTGGACGTCGGAAAGCATCGACTCCCAGATGCGTGGCGGGCTGAACATCACGTCCGGGCCGATCTCGCGCAGATCGGCGCGCTGGGTGGACGAGTCCTCCGGGAAGCTCAGCGTGAGGCCGTGCGAGAGTCCGCACGCCACCGCCAGCATTTGCTCACCGATCCAGGCGAACGGCAGGAAGCTCACGTAGCGGTCGGTGTTGCGCAGCGGGTCCACCTCGGCGAGGTGGCGGGCCATGGTGAGCAGGTTCGCGTGCGACAGCTCCGCCAGCTTCGGCAGCGACGTCGTGCCCGATGTGGTGCAGATGATGGCGACGTCGTCCGTCGTCGTGGCCTCGACGCAGCCGTCAAGGAACCCTTGGTGCGCGTCGCCCCAGGTGCGGCCGGACGTCTCCACCTCGGTGAACGCCCTGAGGTACGGCTCGCGGTACTGCTCAAGGCCGTGCGGGTCGTAGTAGATGACGGTCTCGACGTCAGGTAAGCGGTCCTTGAGCCGGATGATCTTGTCGACCTGCTCCTGGTCCTCCGCGACGACCACCCGCACCCGGGCGAGGTCGAGCACGTGCACGACCTCCTCCCCGATGCTGGACGGATAGATGCCGACCACCGCGGCGCCGAGGGACTGCGCGGCCAGCTCGGCGATCAGCCACTCCGGGCGGTTGTCGCCGAGGACCGCGACGATCTGGCCGCGCTCGACGCCCAGCGCGGCCAGGCCGTGAGCGAAGTCCGCGACCCGCGCGGCGTAGTCGCGCCAGGTGATCGGCTGCCAGATGCCGTAGCGCTTCTCCTGGAGCGCGACGTCGTCCGGGCGCGTCGCGGCGGCCTGACGCAGCAGGAGGGGGAAGGTGTCGGGGGTGCGGGCGCTGGCTTCAGTCGGGGACGCCGAGACGGTAGGCATCAAGCGCTCAGCTCCTCGCCCAGGTACGCCTTGATGACCTCCGGGTCGCTGCTGACCTCGGCCGGGGAGCCGTCCGCGATCAGCGCGCCGAAGTCGAGCACGCTGACCCGGTTGGAGATGTCCATGACGACGTTCATGTCGTGCTCGATCAGCATCACGGTGACGCCAGCCAGCTCGTGGACGTCGAGGACGTAGCGGGCCATGTCCTCCTTCTCCTCGGCGTTCATGCCCGCCATCGGCTCGTCGAGCAGCAGCAGCGCCGGTTGCAGGCACAGCGCGCGGCCCAGCTCGACGCGCTTCTGGTAGCCGTAGGCGAGCGCGCCGACCGGGGTGTGCCGCACCGCCTGGATCTGCAGCAGGTCGATGACCTCCTCGACCAGCTCGCGGTGCTCGATCTCCTGCCGCCGTGCCGGGCCGTACCAGGCGAGCGAGGGCAGCAGCCGGTGTCGCATGTGGACGTGGCGGCCGAGCATCAGGTTGTCCAGCACGGTCAGGTGCCGGAACAGCTCGATGTTCTGGAACGACCGCGCGACGCCGAGCGCTGCGATCCGGTGCGGCTTCATGCGCACCAGGTCGTGGGTGGTGGTCGAGCGGCCCTCGGCGCGGGTGTGCAGCGTGGCGCTGCCCTGCTGCGGGCGGTACAGCCCGCTCAGGCAGTTCAGCAGGCTGGACTTGCCGGCGCCGTTGGGGCCGATGACCGCGTGCACATGCCCCTGCGTGACGCGGAACGAGACATCGTCCAGCGCGGTGATGCCCCCGAAGCGCAGCGTGATGCCGGAGACGTCGAGCAGGGTCTCGCCTGGCGGCACCCTGCTGCCGTTGAGGGGATGCTGATAGGCCCGGGAGATCACGTGTGGCGCACCTCCGTCGTCGGATGATGTGGCAGACCTTACGTTTTCACTATCTGAAAGGCAATACCTCACTTTGGAGGCGCGCTCCGGCGCGGCGGGTGAGTGCGGTGCCGTGAAGGGCACCTTTATGGCGCCTGACGCCCGTAAGATGCCCTTCACGACACCCGCCGCTGGCGCTCACTTTCACTATCTGCAAGCGAGTCTCTTATAATGACAGCGGTGTCCGTGTAGTGTGCAGGGCATGCGTCACACGGAAGCACCTGCGGGAAGGGTTGGACGGCGTGAGTGAGCCAGACGCACGGGGCACGCTCGGCACGGTCCGCAACGCCGTGCTGCTGCTCGGGCTGCTCTCCGAAGGCCCCGCCTACCAGCAGCTCACCGACCTCGCCGAACGATCCGGCTTGTCGGTGCCCACGGTGCA
Source organism: Actinophytocola sp. (assembly GCA_009377475.1). Classification (GTDB taxonomy): domain Bacteria; phylum Actinomycetota; class Actinomycetes; order Mycobacteriales; family Pseudonocardiaceae; genus Haloechinothrix_A. The sequence continues at coordinate 14,554 of WHTY01000105.1, read as the reverse complement.
CCGGCTGCTGCGCTCGCTTGTCCTGGCCGACCTCGTCGAGCAGGACCCCAGCTCCTCGCGCTACGGCCTCGGCCCCGAGGTCGCCCGGCTGGCGCAGCGCTACCTCGCCCGGCTGCCGATCCTCGGCGCGCTCGCGCCGTACCTGGTGCCACTGCGCGACGCCATCGGCCACACCGTGCACGTCGCGGCGCTGGTCAGGGGGTACGTCGTCTACGTCGACCGCGTGGATGGCGCAGACGGCGGGCTGTACCGCGACACCCACCGCGTGCACCCGGCGTTCGAGACGGCGGCCGGTCGGCTGCTCGCCGCCCGCGCCACCGACGACGCCTGGCAGCAGTGCCTTGACGCCGCCAGCCCCGAGGACCGCAAGCGCGCCGAGAACGAGCGCGCCACCTGGCGGGAGGCCGCGCACCTGCTTACCGAGGGCGGCGAGTCGGACGAACCCGCGGAGGTCGCCGTCCCGGTGTTCGACGGCAGCGGACGGGCCATCGCCGCGCTCGCCGCGACCCCGCCGCCGGTGGCGTCCGATGCGCAGATCGCGGAGATCGCCGCGCACCTTGCGCGCGCGGGCCGCGCGGCTGGAAGGACGCTGAGCCATGCCTGAGCGAGACGATGGCCTGGCGCCGTGGGCGGCCGTCGCGGACCAGCTCGCCTGGCACCAGCCCTGGACCACGCTCTACACCGACGACGGCCGCTATGGACGCTGGTTCGTGGGCGGCACGCTCAACCTCGCGGTCAACTGCGTCGACCGGCACCTGACCGAGCGCGGCGAGCAGGTCGCGATCAACTGGGAGGGCGAGCCAGGCGACCGCCGCACGCTGACCTACCGGCAGTTGCACGACGAGGTCGTCGCGCTCGCCGGGGCGTTGCGCACCCTCGGTGTCGGCGTGGGGGACCGGGTCGCGCTGCACATGGGCTGGCTGCCGGAGATCGTCGTCGCGATGCTCGCCTGCGCGCGCATCGGCGCGGTCCACACCGTGCTGCCGACACCGCTTCCCGCGGAAGCGCTGGCGGAGCGGCTGGAAGACTTCGGCCCGCGCGTGCTGTTCACCCAGGACGGCGCCTGGCGGCACGGCACCATCCTGCCGCTCAAGGCCCGTGCGGACGAGGCGCTCGGCGCGGTCGGCGGCATCGAGCACACCGTCGTCGTCCGGCGCACCGGTGTCAACGTCGCCTGGTACGAGGGCGACCGCTGGCTGCACGACCTCGTCGCGGGCACCCGGCCGGGCGGTACCGCGCCGGACGCCGAGCCGGTACCGGTCGGCGCCGAGCACCCCGCCCTCGCCTGCCACCTCGTCAACCGCCGCAGCAGGCCGGTCTCGGTGCTGCACGGCGTCGCGACGCTGGCGGCGTCCGCGCTGGCGATGCACCACACCGCGCTCGGCGAGGGCGACGTCTTCTGGTGCGCGGGCGACGTCTCGTGGGTGGGCGCGCAGGCCCACGGCGTGTACGGCCCGCTGCTCGCCGGTTCCAGCGCGGTGATGTTCGAGGGCACCCTCGACGTGCCGACGCGGCACCGCACCTGGGACATCGTGCGTCGCTACGGCGTCACGACGCTGGTGACTACCCCCACTGTGATCCGGCTGCTGCGTGGCTGGTCGCGCCGCCCGCCTGAGCCGGAGGTCGTGGCCAGCCTGCGCCGGGTGGTGATGATCGCCGAGCCGGTCGACGCGCCGCTGACCGCGTGGCTCGCCGAGGACGTCGGCCGGGGCGAGATCACCGTCGCCGACGGCTGGGGGCAGGTGCAGCTCGGCGGGGTGGTCAGCGTGGACCGGCCCATCGACGCCGACGCCCTGCCCGATCCCGGGTTCGCCATCGTGGACGCCGACGGCGCCGAGCTGCCGGACGGCGACACTGGCGAACTGGTGATGCGCCTGCCGTGGGCGGGCATGCTGCGGGACATGGAAGGCGCGGGCGCGGAAGACGTCGCCAAGCGCCACTGGCACCGGGTGGGCTCGTACTCCACCTACGACCTCGCCAGGCGAAAGCCGGACGGCACGCTGGAGTTCCTCGGCAGGCTGGACCAGGTCGCCAGCGTGTCAGGGCAGCTCGTCTCGCTGGGCGAGGTGCGGCAGGTGCTGCTCGACCACCCGTTCGTGGTGGCCGCCGATGTGGTGGAACGCGCGGACTCCCACCTCGGCCGGTCGCTCGCGGCTGCCGTGGTGCTCGCCGCCGACGTCACGGCGGACGAGTCCGTGGGCCGCGACCTGCTCGACGCCGTCCGCGACGTGCTCGGCGGCCTCGCGCGGCCCCGCGCGCTGGTGTTCGTCGACCGGTTCGGCGACGAGCTGTCGGCGGACGTCCTGCGCCGCACCCTCGGCCTGCTCACCGCGGGCGTGGGAGAGGAGCCGCTGCATCTCACGTGGCAGCAGATCCTCGCGGCAGCCCCCGCCATCGACTCGCATCGCTCCCGGTGACGTCGTGTCCCCCGCTCACGTCGCCGTGTCCCTCGTCCGAGGCGGTGTGTGCCGCGCTCGGCACACCGTGTTCACCACGATTCGAGCGGTAACGACCCGGTCAAGCACGGGCATCGTCCGTTCGGAGGTATTCCGATGTTGACACGGTGTCATGATTGTGCCGAACGGAGTAGCGGCGCCGATCGCGCGGACGGCTTGGGTTCGTGCGGCGGCCCGCTCGGGGAGGCGATGGTCTGTGCCTGTACCGATGCCACGGCCACCGGAAGATGGTCCGTTGCGCCCGGAAATAGCAGCATCCTGGCAACGGGTGGTCAACGCGGGGTTGACACCCGACGCCAGCCTGGACCGGGTGCCCATTACCGACTTCGACCGCACCAGCAGACTCATCGTCGCCGCGCGGCCGGTGCTCGACGAGCTGCAGCGGCAGTTGGAGTACACCTCGCTGTGCCTCATCCTGGCCGACCGCGATTGCCGGATCGTGGACATGCGATTCGCCGATGCCTGCCTCGGCGGCGCGCTTGAGCAGATCGGGGTGGTGCCCGGCAGCATCTACTCCGAGGAGATCTCGGGCACCAACTCGGTGGCCACGCCGCACGAAACCCACCGTGGTCTGCTCGTGAACGGCGAGGAGCACTTCCTCGAACCGTTGAAGAAGTTCAGTTGCTATGGCCACCCGATCCGCCATCCCGTCACCGGCAGGCTCGAAGGCGTCCTTGACATCACCGAGGCGGGGCCGACCGCCAACCCGTTGTTCGTGCCGTTCGTGCAACGCGCGGTGCGCGACATCGAGGAGCGGCTGCTCGAGTGTTCGCCGCGCGGTGAGCGGTTCCTGCTCGCGGCGTTCCAGAGCGCGGCGAAGCGGCGCTCGCACGCCGTCGTGGCATTCGGCGCCGATATCGTGCTCACCAACCCGACCGCGGTCGACCTGCTCGAAGCGGCCGACCACGCCGTCCTGCGCGCTCTCGCGAGCGACGTGCCTGCCGACCGCCCGATGGTCCGCACGTTGCGGCTGGCGTCGGGGCGGGCGGTCACCGTCGAGGCAGCCCGGATCGGTGGCGCATCGGGGACGGTGTTCCGCCTCGTGTCGGAGACAGCGGACGGTGCCGCGTCCGGCAATCGCATCGGGCACGTCGTCCCCGGCGTCGAGCACCGGCTCGCTCGGCTCCGCGAGACGCGCTCCCCGGTGCTGATCTCCGGCGAGCCCGGCTCCGGCCGCAGCCACGCCGTGCGGACGCTCGCGGGCGGGGAGCCGATAGTCACGCTCGACGCGGCGGACGTCCCATCCCTCGGTGAGGGGCCATGGGGCGACCGGCTCGCCGACCTCGCCGCCACGCACCAAGGCGTGCTGGCGGTGGAGGAGATCCAGCTGCTGTCGGCCGCGTTGTGCGTGCGGCTGACCGGGATGCTCCCCGAGTCAGCCGCCCGGCTTGTGCTGACGAGTTGTCCTCGCGACAGCCTCGCGGCGCACGTGGCCGCTCTCGCCGCCAGCTGCGTCTCACACGTCGAGCTGCCACCGTTGCGGCTGCGACGTCACGAGTTGCCCGCGCTGGTCGAGCGGATCGCGCGCGAGCTGCGGCCCGAAGTGAACGTGCGCTTCACGCCGAGCGCGTTGACGGCGCTCGCGGCGCAGCAGTGGCCGGGCAATCTTCGCGAGCTGTTGGTGGTGGTGCGGCACGCGGTCGGGGCTCGCTCGACGGGCGACGTCACGGTCGCCGACCTGCCCGAGTCCTGCCGGCCCGCCTCGGAGGCGCGGTCGCTGACGCCGTGGGAGCAGGCCGAGCTCGACGCGATCGTGGCCGCGCTGCGCGATACGGGTGGCAACAAGCGGCAGGCCGCCGAGCGGCTGGGGATCAGCCGCTCGACGCTCTACAACCGCCTGCGTTCGTTGCGGATCACGCTCTGATGCGCGTTACGCTCCCGACTGGGGGATAAATTTGCCGGCTATGTCGGCTGGCCCCCTGGCTTGCCGCGTCCTGTCGACGCAATACGCTGGGCACCCATGAGCGAGACCTTGTTCGAGCAGATCATCGCGCGGGAAATCCCGGCGGACATCGTGTACGAAACGGACACCACGCTGGCGTTCCGCGATATCAACCCGCGCGCGTCGACGCACGTGCTCGTCGTGCCCAAGACGCGCTACCGCAACGTCGCCGAGCTGGCGGCTGCGGACGCCGGTCTGCTCGCCGACGTCCTCACCACCGCCGCCAAGGTCGCTGAGCTTGAGGGGGTCGCCGACAAGGGCTACCGCGTGGTGTTCAACACCGGCGAGGACGCGGGCCAGACGGTGTTCCACGTCCACGCCCACGTGCTCGGCGGCGGCCCGCTCGGCCCGGAGGCCAGGGGCTGACCGCAGGTAAACGCGGCTGCGGAATGTCGGGGTGACCGGCTAGCATCGAGGGCACCGGCAGCAGTGTTCATCCGTGTTCATCCGTGCCAACCCGTTTCAACCCGCGACGAACGTCGAGAAAGCAGGCCCGCAACACGTGGCAGGAAGCCCCCAGGCGAGCGGCAAGCTCCCCACCGACCCTACGACAGCGACAGCGGCACCAGCGCAGTCCCAGTTCACCATTCCGGCGGCGGCAGCGCTGACACTGCTCGGTGAGGCGGATGAGAACCTCATCGCCCTGGAGAAACAGCTCGACGCCGACATCCATGTCAGGGGGAACGAGGTCACGCTCACCGGCGCGCAGGCCGCCGTCGCCTTCGCGGAGCAGGTGTTCACCGAGCTGCTCGCGCTCGCGGGCAAGGGCCAGTACATCGGCGCCGACGTCGTCCGCCGCACGGTCGGGATGCTCGCTGGCGACAGCACCGAGTCGCCCGCCGACGTGCTCAGCATGAACATCCTGTCCCGCCGGGGCAGGACGATCCGGCCCAAGACGCTCAACCAGAAGCGTTACGTCGACGCCATCGACGAGCACACCGTGGTGTTCGGCATCGGCCCGGCCGGCACCGGCAAGACGTACCTCGCCATGGCCAAGGCGGTGCAGTCGCTGCAGGCCAAGGACGTCAACCGCATCATCCTGACCAGGCCTGCCGTCGAGGCGGGGGAGCGGCTCGGCTTCCTGCCTGGCACGCTGTACGAGAAGATCGACCCGTACCTGCGCCCGCTGTACGACGCGCTGCACGACATGGTCGACCCGGAGTCGATCCCGAGCCTCATCCAGTCGGGCACCATTGAGATCGCCCCATTGGGGTATATGCGTGGTAGGACGCTGAATGACGCGTTCATCCTCCTGGACGAGGCGCAGAACACCACGCCCGAACAGATGAAGATGTTCCTCACGCGGCTCGGCTTCGGCTCCAAGATCGTCGTCACCGGCGACATCACGCAGGTCGACCTGCCAGGGGGCCAGCGCAGTGGCCTCCGGGTGGTGCGTGAGATCCTGGAGGAGGTCGACGACGTGCACTTCTCGACGCTCGGGTCGAGCGACGTGGTGCGGCACCGGCTGGTCGGTGACATCGTCGACGCCTACGAGAAGTGGCAGGCCGAGCGCGACGCCGATGACGACGGCGCGCAGCCGCCGTCCGGCAGGTCCGGCACGTCCGGTGGCCGGGGCGGGCGCGGCTCCGGCGGCAAGAACAGCGCTGCCGGCGACGGCGAGAAAGGCAACGGGTGAGCATCGAGATCGCGAACGAGTCGGGGATCGACGTCGAGGACGAGACGATCGTCGACGTCGCCCGGTTCGCGCTGGACCGCATGGAGGTCAGCCCGCTCGCGGAGTTGTCCATCGCGCTCGTCACGCTCGATGTGATGGAAGAGCTGCACGTGCGCTGGATGGACCTGCCAGGCCCCACCGACGTGATGGCGTTCCCGATGGACGAGTACAACGTGCGCAGGCCGGACGCCCCTGAGCCGTCGTCCGCGCTGCTCGGGGACATCGTGCTTTGCCCAGCCTTCGCCAAGGACCAGGCGAAACAGGCGGGCCACGCGCTGCTGGACGAACTGCACCTGCTCACCGTGCACGGCGTGCTGCACCTGCTCGGCTACGACCACGCCGAGCCGGAGGAGGAACGCGAGATGTTCGGCCTGCAGCAGCGCATCCTCGCCGACTACGCCGAAGCGCTTGTCGACGCCCGGCGCAGGAACGCCCAGCGCAGCGCGGACGAACGACTGCTCGGCATCGTCGGCCTCGACGATCCGCGCGGCCCAGCCGAGAGTTGACCCCGGCGTCATGACCACTTCCGCGGTACTGGTCGTACTGGCGGTGACCCTCGTGCTGGTTGGCGGGCTGTTCGCGGCGGCGGACTCCGCCATCAGCGCCGTCTCCCGCGCCCGCGTCTCCGGGTTGGTCAGGTCGAGCACGCCCGGAGCGCGGCAGCTCGCGGCCGTCGTTGACGAACGCAGCAGGCACATCAACCTGTTGCTGCTGCTCCGGCTTGGCTGTGAGCTCACTGCGACGGTGATGCTCACCGTGGTGATGCTGCGCTGGATCAGCCCGGAATGGCTCGCCCTTGTCACCGCGGCGGGCGTGATGCTGGTCGTCAGCTACGTGCTGGTCGGCGTCGGCCCGCGCACCATCGGCCGGCAGCATCCGTACTGGGTGGGCCTTGCCGTGGCGGGGCCGGTGCGCGTGCTCGGGTTCCTGCTCGGCCCGCTCAGCAGGCTGCTGATCGTGCTCGGCAACGCCATCACGCCGGGTAAGGGCTTCCGGCAGGGGCCATTCACCACCGAGGTCGAGGTCCGCGAGCTGGTCGACCTGGCGCAGGAGCGCGGTGTCGTTGAGGACGCCGAGCGCGAGATGATCCATTCGGTCTTCGAGTTGGGCGACACCGTCGCCCGCGAGGTGATGGTGCCGCGCACCGAGATCGTCTGGATCGAGCGCACCAAGACCGTCCGGCAGGCGCTGGCGCTGTCGCTGCGCAGCGGGTTCAGCCGCCTCCCCGTGATCGGCGACAACGTCGACGACATCGTCGGCGTGGCCAACATCAAGGACCTGGTCAGCGCGAGCATGGTGCCCGGCGGGGACGCGCTGCCGGTCGCCGAGGTGATGAACCCCGCGACGTTCGTGCCCGACTCGAAGCGCCTCGACGCGCTGCTGCGGGCGATGCAGGTCTCGCGCAACCACGTCGCGATCGCCGTCGACGAGTACGGCGGCACGGCGGGCCTGCTCACGATCGAGGACATCATCGAGGAGATCGTCGGCGAGATCACCGACGAGTCCGACATCGAGGAGCGGCCGCCGGTGGAGTACCTGCCGGACGACGCGGTGCGGGTCTCGGCGCGGCTCGGCGTCGACGACCTCGGCGAGCTGTACGGCGTCGACTTCGCTGATCATGACGTGGAGACCGTGGTGGGGCTGCTCGCGCAGCGGCTGGGTAGAGTCCCGTTGCCGGGGGCGGAAGCCGAGGTCGCGGGCCTGCGGCTGCACGCGGAAGGCGGCAAGGACCGCAGGGGCCGCATGCGGATCACCACCGTGGTGGTGCGTCCGGAGGCGCCCGAGGTGAGCCTCGCGGCCCATGGCGGCAACGGGTCGCAGCCCGCCGACCACATCGACCGTGGTGAATGAGACGACGAGGAGCGTGAGTGGATGCCGGAGCAGGTCCAGCTCGACGACGAGGATGCCAAGATCGTGACCCTTGCGCGGTCCTCCCGCGCCCGCACGCAGGCCGCAGAGGGCGCCGCCGTGCGCGACACCGACGGCAGGACGTACGCCGCCGCCACGGTGTCGCTGCCGTCGTTGTCGTTGACGGCGTTGCAGGCCGCGATCGCCGCCGCCGTGTCCAGCGGCGCGGAGGGCATCGAGGCGGCGGCCGTCGTCACGGACGGCGCGGTGTCCGATGAGTCGGTACGCGCGGTGCGTGATCTCGCCGAGAAGGCCCCGATCTACGTCGCCGACGCGCGCGGCACGGTGACCGAGGTCATCGGGTGAGCGAGCCGCACCGGTCCGGTTTCGCGTGCTTCGTCGGCAGGCCCAACGCGGGCAAGTCGACGCTGACGAACGCGCTGGTCGGCAGCAAGGTCGCGATCACGTCCAGCAAGCCGCAGACCACCCGGCACGCCATCAGGGGCATCGTGCACCGGCCGGACGCGCAGCTCATCATCGTGGACACGCCGGGCCTGCACCGGCCGAGGACGTTGCTTGGCCAGCGGCTCAACGACCTGGTGTACGCGACGTGGTCCGAGGTCGACGCCATCGGGCTGTGCGTGCCCGCCGACGAGAAGATCGGGCCAGGTGACCGCTACATCGCCGGTGAGCTGCGCAAGGTCGCCAAACGCACGCCGGTGATCGGCGTGGTCACCAAGACCGACGTGACGACGAAGGACCAGGTCGCCGCGCAGCTCGTCGCGATGCAGGACCTGTTCGACTTCGCCGAGATCGTGCCGGTGTCCGCCAAGGACGGCTTCCAGCTCGACGTCATCGCCGACCTGCTGGTGCAGCGGCTGCCCGAGGGGCCGGAGCTGTATCCCGGCGGGGAGCTGACCGACGAGCCGGAGCAGACGCTGGTCGCGGAGCTGATCCGGGAGGCCGCGCTGGAGGGCGTGCGGGACGAGCTGCCGCACTCGCTGGCCGTGACCATCGAGGAGATGGTGCCGCGTGAGGGTCGCGACGACCTCCTCGACGTGCACGCCTTCCTGTACGTGGAGCGGTCCAGCCAGAAGGGCATCGTTCTCGGGCACAAGGGGCAGCGGCTCAAACAGGTCGGGACGCAGGCGCGCAAGCAGATCGAGAACCTGCTCGGCACGAAGATCTACCTCGACCTGCACGTGAAGATCGCCAAGGACTGGCAGCGCGACCCGAAGCAGCTCCGCCGCCTCGGCTTCTGAGCTCAGCGGCCGCGGCGCCGGGCCGCCGCGCGTGCAGGGCGCGTTTGAGCAGCGAGTCGCGACCAGTGCTCCGGTTGACACCGGCCCCGGAGCTTGCCATGCTCTGACTTGTTGGCATGTCGTCAACAGTCCGGCTTGAAGGGGTGGGTGAGCGCTCATGCGCCGTTTCCAGCAGCTCAGTACCAGCGCGCTCGGCGACGAGATCCACGGCGCGGCGCTGCTCGCGGGTGGCGCGAACGTCATCATGCAGCTGGCACGCAAGCCGGTGGGCCACGGCGTGATGTACCGCCCGGTGGCCTCGGGCAACATCTGGGAACACCCGATCAAACGCACCCGGACCACCCTGGCGTACCTCATGACGGCGACGCGTGGCACGGACGAGGAACGCCGTGCGCTGCGCAAGCAGATCGACCGCGTGCACGCCCATGTGCGCTCCGGACCGGACGCCGATGTGCCTTACAACGCCCTCGACCCCGAGCTGCAACTGTGGGTGGCGGCGTGCCTCTACCAGGGCGTCGAGGACTCCTACCGCGCGTTCGTTGGTGAACTGGACGACGCCGCGGCCGACGCGCTGTACCAGGACGGCAAGCGCCTCGGCACCACGCTCCAGGTCAGGGAGGAGTCGTGGCCTTCGGATCGGGACGCTTTCGAGGAGTACTGGGCCAAGGGGATCGAACTGGTCGACGTCGACGAGCCCACCCGCGAGTACCTGCTCGGCATCGCGCGGCTGCGGTTCTACGGGCGGCCGGTGTCCTGGCTGCTCGGCGGGTTCGGCGAGTTCGTCACCACCGGGTTCCTGCACCCGCCGTTCCGGGAGGCGATGGGGCTGCGTTGGGACGACCGCAAGCAGCGTCGGTTCGACGCGCTGCTGCGCGCGATCCGGCTGGCGAACCGGGTACTGCCAAGGATGTTGCGGGAGTTCCCGCTCAACCTGGTGTGGTGGGACACGCGCAGACGGCTGCGCACCGGCAAGCCGGTGATCTGACCGCGTGGCCAGCGCACCAATCACCCGGCGGAGTGGGATGATTGGGGTGTGGCCCATCTGTATCGCGACACCGGTGTGGTGCTGCGCGTGCACAAGCTCGGCGAAGCCGACCGCATCATCACGCTGCTGACGCGCAAACACGGCAAGCTGCGCGCCGTCGCCAAGGGCGTGCGCCGCACGACGTCGCGGTTCGGCGCGCGGCTGGAGCCGTTCGGCCACGTCGACGCGCAGTTTTACCCCGGGCGCACGCTGGACGTCGTCACGCAGGTGACGACGGTGGACGCCTTCGCGGTCGGCATCGTGTCGGACTACCAGCGCTACACCGCAGCCAGCGCGATCGCCGAGACCGCCGACCGGCTCGCCGCCGAGGAGGGCGAACCGGCGTTGCGGCTGTACCTGCTGGTCGTCGGGGCATTGCGGGCGCTGGCGGACGGCCAGCGGGACTCGTCGCTGGTGCTGGACGCCTTCCTGCTGCGGGCGATGGCGTTCGCGGGGTGGGCGCCCGCCGTGGCGGAGTGCGCCCGCTGCGGGCTGCCCGGCCCGCACACGGCGTTCAGCGTGCAGGCGGGCGGGCTGGTGTGCGCGCGGTGCCGGCCTGCTGGCGCGGTGAACCCCGCGCCCGAGGTGATCGGTCTGCTGGTGGCGTTGCTGCATGGTGACTGGGACGCGGCGGACACGACCGCGCAGGGCACTCGCCGTGACGCGAGTGGCCTGGTCGCCGCGCACCTGCAGTGGCATCTGGAGCGTCAGTTACGCTCACTGCCGCTGGTTGAGCGGCGCGTGCGGCAGGGGAACCTGGGCATGGATGCGGCGACCGAGGCGGCGACCGGAGCGGCGAGCGAGGCAGCGAGCGGAGGCTGAAGAGTGCGGCGAAGCCGTCACGACCTGGGCACACCCGGCACGATCAACCCACCGGACCCGCACCCGTCCGGGGCGCGGCGCCCGGACATCCCCGCCGAGTTCCTGCCGCAGCACGTTGCCCTGGTGATGGACGGCAACGGCCGCTGGGCCAACCAGCGCGGGCTGCCCCGCATCGAGGGGCACAAGCGCGGCGAGGCCGTGATGATCGACGTCGCCAGCGGCGCGGTGGAGCTGGGCGTGCAGTGGCTTTCGGTGTACGCGTTCTCCACCGAGAACTGGAAGCGCAGCCCGGACGAGGTGCGCTTCCTGATGGGCTTCAACCGTGACACGATTCGTCGTCAGGTCGACTACCTCGGCTCCATCGGGGTGCGCATCCGCTGGGCGGGACGTCGTCCGAAGCTGTGGCGCAGCGTCATCAAGGAGCTGCAGGTCGCCGAGGAGAAGACCCGCCACAATACGAAGCTGAACATGACCATGTGCGTGAACTACGGCGGCCGTGCCGAGATCGGCGACGCCGCGCGCCGCATCGCCGAGCTCGCGGCGGCGGGTGAGATCAACCCGGCAAAGGTGAACGAGCGCACCATCGCGAAGTACCTGTACCAGCCCGAGATGCCCGACGTGGACTTGTTCCTGCGGCCGTCGGGGGAGCAGCGGACGTCGAACTTCCTGCTGTGGCAGTCGGCCTACGCCGAGTTCGTGTTCCAGGACACGCTGTTTCCCGACTTCGACCGCACCCACCTCTGGCAGGCCTGCCTGGAGTACGCCAAGCGCGACCGGCGCTTCGGGGCCGCCCGTGACGCCGTGGAAGAGAGTGAATGATGAGTACCGAGGCCACCAAGACCGCCGAGCTGCTGGCGAACGCCAAGGCGGCGATGGAGCGCTACATCGAGGTGCACGTCGACGACGACGGCGCGCTGACCTTCCGCCACTCCGACGTGCCGTGCGCGGTGCAGGCGGTGCGGCTCGCGGAGGGACTGACCGTGCTCAGCTTGACCTGCGTGGTCGCGTGGGACCTGCCCGATGACTCGTCGCTGGCGGCGTCGGCGGCCGAACGCGCTGGTCAGGGCCTCTTCGGCACCCTCGGTGTCGTGCACACCGAGACCGGCCTCGACGTCACGCTGCGTTACGCCTTCCCCGCGGACGGGCTGGAGGAGACGCCGCTGGGCACGCTGCTGATGCTGGTGGTCTCCACCGCGTCGCAGCTCCGCTCTGATCTGCTCGGGCTGGCCAACGGCGAGCAGCCGTAGGCGCGTCAGCGCAGCCGACACCGTTGTTGGATGCGCGCCCACAACATCGCAGTACATCGATGTGCGCGCGGACCATGACTCGCCGCGCTCGTTGCCAAGCCGTGACAGCCTCACCGAGTACAGTCGGCGCTGTGACCGCACTCCCGTTCGATCCCCGCCACTACTACACCGTGGCGGAGTTCGCTGCGTTGCCGGAGGACACCTCGTTCCGATACGAGCTCCAGGAAGGGACGATCGTCGTGAGCCCTCGTCCCTCGTACGATCACATGATCGTGTCCGGAGAACTCTACCGGCAGCTCCGGCCGCAGCTTCCGGGTAATTTGGCGGTCGCGCAGGAGCTCGACCTCGATCTCCAGTTGGCGACACCTCGGGTGCGCGTCCCGGACCTGATGGTGCTCGCCAAATTCGGGGCGCACCGCGACAGCATGATCAGGGCCAGTGACGTCGCACTGTGCATCGAGATCATCTCCCCAGGCTCGGTCGACCTCGACTCCAAGATCAAGCCGATGGAATACGCCGATGCCGGCATCCCGAACTTCTGGTTGATCGATCCACGGCCACCAGTGACGGCCACCATCTACCGCCTCATCGATGCCGATTACGAGGAGTCGCAGCGCGCCGAACACCGCTTCACGGTCATGGAGCCGTGCGAGCTGAGCGTTGACCTCGACGCGCTGCTGTCCGATTGAGCGCGGCTGTTACGACGTCCCCCGCTCTCAACCCGATGCGCAGTCCGAGCACGTGCCAACGATCTCCACGGTGTGGCTGATGTCGGAGAACCCGTTGCTCGCCGCGATGGAGTCCGCCCAGCGCTCCACGGCTGGCCCCTCGATCTCCACGGTGTAGCCGCACTCCCGGCAGACCAGATGATGGTGGTGGTGATCGGAGCAACGCCGGTAGACCGCCTCGCCGGACTCGGTGCGCAGGACGTCGATCACCCCGGCGTCGGACAGCGACTGCAACGTCCGGTACACCGTCGTCAGGCCGATCGCGTCGCCGCGTTTGCGCAGCTCGTCGTGCAGTTCCTGCGCCGAACGGAAGTCGTCGATCTCGTTGAGCAGCTCCACAACGGCTGCCCGCTGCTTGGTCGCCCTGCGGCCGGGAACGGGCGCGCGTGACTCCGCTCGTGTCATGGACGTTGGTCCTCCTCCATCTCGGCTACGTGCGCGACGGCGTCGGCGACGATGTGGGCGAGGTGGTCGTCGGCGAGCCGGTAGACGACTTCCCTGCCGCGCCGCTGCCCTCGTACCACACGGGCCGCCTTGAGCACCCGCAGGTGCTGGCTGATCAGCGGCTGCGCGACGCCGAGGCCGTCGACCAGCTCGTGCACGCACCGCTCACCGGAGCGCAGTTGCAGCACGATCGCGATCCGCACCGGCGCTGCCAGCGCCCGCAGCAGCTCACCCGCCTCCGCGAGGGTACCCGTGGGCGGCACGGGAACCGGCGTCACGGATCGTTCCGGGGAGTGCGACGGCTCCGTGCCGGCGCTCGCGGTGTCCGCAGTGTCTTCCAGGGCCGGCGCCATGGTGTCATGGTAGTCGCCGACGTCGAGCGGCCTGCGAGGCGTTACTGTGAGTGAGCGGTCCGGCCGCTCACTCGGGTCACGCCCGTGCGGGCTACGCTTGACCTTTCAGCGACCCAGAACTCACACATCCGGAGTGTCCTTCCCGTGGCGACCGACAGAATCGAGACCGTTGTCAGCCTGTGCAAGCGCCGTGGCTTCGTCTTCCCCTGCGGGGAGATCTACGGCGGTACCCGCTCGGCTTGGGACTACGGACCGCTCGGCGTCGAGCTGAAGGACAACATCAAGCGGCAGTGGTGGAAGTCGATGATCCAGGGCCGCGACGACGTCGTCGGCCTCGACTCGTCGGTGATCCTGCCGCGCGACGTGTGGGTGGCGTCGGGCCACGTCGAGGCGTTCGTCGACCCGTTGGTCGAGTGTCTGTCCTGCCACCGCCGCTGGCGCGCCGACCAGCTCGCCGAGGAGTACGCCGAGCGCACCGGCAAGGAAGCCGACGAGGGTCACCTCTCCGACGTGCCGTGCCCGAACTGCGGCACCCGAGGTGAGTACACCGAGCCGCGTGAGTTCAACGGCCTGCTCAAGACCTACCTCGGCCCTGTCGAGTCCGAGGAGGGCCTGCACTACCTGCGGCCGGAGACCGCGCAGGGCATCTTCGTGAACTTCTCCAACGTGCTGACGTCGTCGCGCAAGAAGCCGCCGTTCGGCATCGGCCAGATCGGCAAGTCGTTCCGCAACGAGATCACGCCGGGCAACTTC
>WHTY01000012.1 GCA_009377475.1 Actinophytocola sp. | reverse complement strand
TCGACATACACTCATCATAAGCCACTTGCCGTTGAACGAGCCGCAACGACACGCCATTTTAGTGGCTACACTGGGTCGTCAAGAGAGTCACCCTACGCAGGTCAAGACACAATCTCTACGGAGAGTTACGGCAACTTCGGGCTAGTGCGCGGTCTCGTTCGCCCGGATGCCGTCGGCGAAGCCCCGGCAGTACTCCCAGCTCACGTAGTCCATCGGGTTGGGCGCGAACGCGGGCTCGTGCGGGCGCATCCTGCCGTCGCCGAGCAGTTGTTCCAGGCTGGCGCGCAGCAGGTGCCACTCGTGGTAGTGGGGTTCCTCACAGTCCGAGCAGTCCACGACGATGCCGCGCACGCCGCGCGGTTCCAGCAGCTTCTGGTAGAACGCCAGGTCGGCGAGGTCAGCGAGCAGTTCCGCGCGTTCCGATTCGGTGATCGGCTCGCCTGGTTCCTCAGCCACGTCGTCGAGGTCCTTCGCGGGATCGTGGGGATCGTCCGCGAACGGGTCTGGTGGCAACTCCTCGTGGGTCACGAGTCGCACGGTACCGCCTCATGCCGACACGGTGTCCAGATACCATCGGTTCAGGAGGCATAGGTCGCATTTCCGGGGTCGCGCCGCTGGCACGGGAATGCTGCCGAGTCGCTCACCGTTCACCCACCACAGGCAGCGCACAGGCCAGGCGGCAAGGAAGGTCCAGTTATCCGATGACCAGTGAGTCGGGCGCCCACCACAGCATGGCGACGAGCGATGCGTTCCTGCCGAGCAAGTTCGCCTCGCTCGGCCTGACCTTCGACGACGTCCTACTGCTGCCTGCCGAAACCGACGTGGTGCCCAGCGCCGTGGACACCGGGGCGCAGCTCACGCGAAACGTCTCGCTGCGCGTGCCGCTCGTTTCGGCCGCGATGGACACGGTGACCGAGTCGCGGATGGCGATCTCGATGGCGCGCCAGGGCGGCATCGGCGTGCTGCAGCGCAACCTCGCCATCGAGGACCAGGCGTCGCAGGTCGAGGTCGTCAAGCGCTCCGAGGCTGGCATGGTGACCGACCCGGTCACGTGCTCGCCGGAGGACACGCTGTCCGAGGTCGACGCGTTGTGCGCGCGGTACCGGATCTCCGGCGTGCCGGTGACCGACGCCGACGGCTCACTTGTCGGCATCATCACCAACCGGGACATGCGGTTCGAGGCCGACCACTCCCGCCCAGTCACCGAGGTCATGACGAAGCAGCCGCTGATCACCGCGCAGGTGGGCGTGTCGGCCGACGTCGCGCTCGGGCTGCTGCGCAGGCACAAGATCGAGAAGCTGCCGATCGTGGACGGCGCTGGCAAGCTGCGCGGCCTGATCACCGTCAAGGACTTCGTCAAGACCGAGCAGTACCCGAATGCCACCAAGGACACCGACGGCAGGCTGATCTGCGCCGCCGCGGTCGGCGTCGGGGAGAGCGGCCGCAAGCGCGCCATGGCGCTTGCCGACGCCGGGGTTGACGTCATCATGGTGGACACCGCGCACGGGCACTCCCGCGACGTGATCGAGACCGTCACCGCGCTCAAGAAGGAGTTGGGCGCGTCGGTCGACATCGTCGGCGGCAACGTCGCCACAAAGGCGGGCGCGGAGGCGCTGGTCGAGGCGGGCGCGGACGGCGTCAAGGTGGGCGTAGGGCCGGGCTCGATCTGCACGACGCGGGTCGTCGCGGGCGTCGGCGTGCCGCAGATCACCGCGATCTACGAGGTGGCGCGGGCGTGCCGCCCCGCTGGCGTGCCGGTCATCGGCGACGGCGGCATCCAGTACTCCGGCGACATCGCCAAGGCCATCGCCTCCGGCGCGTCCTCCGTGATGCTGGGCAGCCTGCTCGCTGGCACCGCCGAGGCCCCAGGCGAGCTGGTGCTCGTCAACGGCAAGCAGTTCAAGACGTACCGGGGCATGGGTTCGCTGGGCGCGATGCAGTCGCGCGAAGGCGGCAAGTCGTACTCCAAGGACCGCTACGCGCAGGACGACGTCCTCTCCGAGGACAAGCTGGTGCCGGAGGGCATCGAGGGCCGCACCCCGTACCGGGGGCCGCTGTCGACGGTGGTGCACCAGTTGGTCGGCGGGCTGCGGTCGGCGATGGGCTACACCGGCGCGCGTAGCATCGCTGAGCTGCAGGACGCGCAGCTCGTGCGGATCACGGCCGCCGGGCTCAAGGAGAGCCACCCGCACGACATCACCATGACCGTCGAGGCGCCCAACTACACCGCGCGCTGAGCGATTAGGCTGCGCTGGTCGCCAAGCCGAAAGGACTTCAGACGTGCGGGACATGGTTGAGATCGGCATGGGGCGCACCGCGCGCCGTGCCTATGACCTCGACGACATCGAGATCGTGACATCGCGGCGCACGCGGTCGTCCAAGATCGTCTCGACCTCATGGCAGATCGACGCCTACCGTTTCGACCTGCCGCTGGTGACGCACCCGACCGACGCGATCGTGTCGCCGTCCACCGCGGTGTCCATCGGCGAGCTTGGCGGGCTCGGCGTGCTCAACGCCGAGGGCCTGTGGGCGCGGCACAGCAACGTCGACGAGGCGTTGGACTCGGTCATCGCGGCTGCGGACGACGTCGACGACGCCGACGCGATCGTGCGCCGGTTGCAGACGCTGCACGCCGCGCCGCTGCGGATGGACCTGATCGCGGAGGCGATCAAGAAGGTGCGCGAGGCTGGCGTGACGGTCGCGGCGCGGGTGAGCCCGCAGCACGCGGCCGAGCTGACGCCGGACCTGCTCGCGGCGGGCGTCGAGGTGTTGGTCGTGCAGGGCACGATCGTCTCCGCCGAGCATGTGTCCAAGGACGGCGAGCAGCCGCTGAACCTCAAGGAGTTCATCTCCGAGCTGGACGTGCCGGTCGTCGCCGGTGGCGTGAGCGACTACCGCACCGCGATGCACCTGATGCGCACCGGCGCGGCCGGTGTGATCGTCGGGCACGGCTACTCGCCCGGCGTCACGACGACCGACCGGGTGCTTGGCATCGGCGTGCCGATGGCCACGGCGATCATCGACGCCGCCGCCGCGCGGCGCGACTACCTCGACGAGACCGGCGGCCGGTACGTGCACGTCCTCGCCGACGGCGGGGTGGCGTGCAGCGGGGACATCGCCAAGGCCGTCGCCTGCGGCGCGGACGCCGTTATGCTCGGCGCGCCGCTCGCTGTCGCCGCAGAAGTGCCTGGTCAGGGGCTGTACTGGACGTCGGCAGCCGCGCACCCGTCGCTGCCGCGTTCGCGGGTCGCCGCGGGGCCGGACCACGAAGTGGACCTCAAGACGTTGCTCTACGGCCCGTCGTCCGACGCCGACGGCACGGTGAACCTGTTCGGCGCGCTGCGCCGCGCCATGGCGAAGACGGGCTACTCCGACCTCAAGGAGTTCCAGAAGGTCGACCTGAACGTCCGCCGCTGAAATGCGCTGAAAGACGCTTTCCCTGCGTTGGGTGCAGCGAAAGCGTCGTTCACCGCGCTCAGTGCAGCGAAGGCGTCTTTCGCCGCACCCCTCGACGCAACCCGCCAGTAACTTACCTCTGGTCAGGACCGCGCCGGGGGACTATCCTGTCACGTGTGACTGCGCGTAACACGAACGAGCCTGACTACGACGTCATCATCGTTGGCTCCGGATTCGGCGGCAGTGTGGCCGCGCTCCGGCTGACCGAGAAGGGCTACCGGGTAGCCGTGATCGAGGCGGGGCGCAGGTTCACCGACGAGGAGTTCGCCAAGACGTCCTGGGACCTCCGCAAGTTTCTGTGGGCGCCCGAGCTGGGCTGCTACGGCATCCAGCGGATCCACCTGCTCAAGGACTGCATGATCCTTGCCGGGTCCGGTGTCGGCGGTGGCTCGCTGGTGTACGCGAACACGCTGTACCGGCCGCTCAAGCCGTTCTACCAGGACAAGCAGTGGTCGCACATCACGGACTGGGAGGACGAGCTCGCGCCGCACTACGACCAGGCGAGCCGGATGCTCGGCGTGGTCACGTGCCCGCTCGACACGCCGCACGACGAGGTCATGCGCAAGGTCGCGGCGGACATGGGCATCGCGGAGTCCTACCACCCGACGCCGGTCGGTGTGTACTTCGGCGAGAAGGGCAAGACGGCGTCCGACCCGTACTTCGGCGGCGAGGGACCGGCGCGCACCGGCTGCATCGAGTGCGGCAGCTGCATGACCGGCTGCCGCCACAACGCGAAGAACACGCTGGTCAAGAACTACCTCTACCTCGCGGAGAAGAACGGCGCGAAGGTCATCCCGATGACGACGGTGACCGCGCTGCGCCCGCGTGGCAATGGGGGTGCCCCCGCCAATGAGGGCGTAGCCGGCGGGGGAGGTTCGTACGAGGTCGACGTCCGCAAGACCGGCAAGCACTCGAAGCGGTTCCGGCACACGCTGACGGCGGGCAAGGTCGTCCTCGCGGCGGGCACATGGGGCACGCAGAACCTGCTGCACACCATGCGCGACACCGGCACACTGCCGAAGCTTTCCGCGCAGATCGGCGTGCTGACCAGGACGAACTCCGAGGCGATCATCGGATCGTCGCGGATCACGGTTGACCCGGAGCGCGACTTCAGCGAGGGCGTCGCGATCACGTCGTCCATCCACCCGGACGAGATCACCCACATCGAGCCGGTGCGCTACGGCAAGGGCAGCAACGCCATGGGCCTGCTGCAGACGCTGGCCACCGACGCCACGCAGGAGGCGTCGCGGCTGCGGCAGTTCTTCCGCTTCCTCGCGCGCAACCCGGTCACCACCGCGAAGCTGCTGCGCACGTACCGGTGGAGCGAGCGGACGATGATCCTGCTCGTGATGCAGAGCCTGGACAACTCGATCACGACGTACACCAAGAAGGGCCTGTTCGGGCGGCGCAAGTACACGTCGAAGCAGGGCCACGGCGTGCCGAACCCGACGTTCATCAAGTCCGGCTACGACGCCAACCAGCTCGCCGCGAAGTACATCGACGGCATCGCGGGCAGCACCTGGAGCGAGCTGTGCAACATCCCGCTGACCGCGCACTTCATCGGGGGGTGCGCGATCGGGGACCGGGAGGCAGACGGCGTGATCGACCCGTACCACCGGGTGTTCAACTACCCGGGTCTTTCCGTGGTTGACGGCGCGGCGATCACCGCGAACCTGGGCGTGAACCCGTCGTTGACGATCACCGCGCAGGCGGAGCGGGCGATGTCGTTCTGGCCGAACAAGGGCGATGCGGACCCGCGCCCCGCGCAGCAGCGCGGCTACCAGCGCATCAAGCCGGTCGCGCCGAAGCGCCCCGCTGTGCCCGGCGACGCCCCCGGTGCGCTGCGGCTGTCGATCTCCGAGGTGCGCTGAGGACGTCGTCGACGGTAACTCCTGGCGTTTTGGAGCGAATATCCCGCTAGGCGAACGCAGTCACGCCGATGGGGGAAGCGAACCTCGTCGCGCTTGAGCGGACGGTCACGCGGAGTGGCGTGCTGGCACCCAGTGCCGCCACCGGTTCGCCCCCATGGCGGCGGCCGGTCTCCGCTAGGAGGAATGCATGTCAACCCGAAAACGCAGTCGAGTACGGTTGCTCCTGGTCTTCGCGCTGGTCGCGATGCTCGGCGCGGCGCTGTACAGCGTGCCTGCGTTGGCGCAGGGCCCAGACCCCACGCCAACCCACGGCTCGATCATCAACCGGCTCGACGCGGTCGAGGCCAACCTCACCCAGCAGCACGACGCGCTCGCCGCGGCGGCAAGGGAGCCGATCAACCTCGAGTCCAATTCGAACATCGACGAGGGCGGCGACAGCTCGTTCGTGGACGTGTTCACCGTTCCGGACGACAAGTGGCTGGTGCTGGAGTACGTCTCGTTCCGGGCCTTCGTCGGCATCGACCGGGACCGGCTCGTGTCGCTCCGGGTGATCACCACCGCCGGTGACAACCAGGTCGACCACCGCATCGACCCGTCGCCGTTGGTCAGCGCTGAGATCCCGGAGCAGGAGGGCGGCGAGCTCGTCAAGATCTACGCCCAGCCGGGCAGCACGCTGACCTACATCGCCGAGCGCGGCTGCTGTGGCGACCGCCCGACCGTCGTGAGCGTGGGGTTCTCCGGTTACCTGACCGAGCAGCCCTGATCCTGGGTCCGACGCCCGGTCGCGGTGTGGATCTGAAGACGTTGTGGTTGTCATAGCGACCACAACGTCTTCAGATCAACTCGCTGGGGTTCGGCACCGCGGGAGCCCGACCCGCGTGTGGCGGCGGTCGCCTGGGATGATGGAGGCCAGGCCGTGTACGCAGGAGGTTCGCCGGTGGCCAATCCGAAAGGTCCCGTTCTCGTCGTCGACTTCGGCGCGCAGTACGCCCAGCTCATCGCGCGCCGGGTGCGCGAGGCGCAGGTGTACTCCGAGGTCGTCCCGCACACCGCGAACGTCGACGACTTGCTCGCCAAGGACCCTGCCGCGATCCTGCTCTCCGGCGGACCGTCCAGCGTCTACGAGGAAGGCGCACCCAGCATCGACCCTGCGCTGTTCGCGGCGGGCGTGCCGGTGTTCGGCATGTGCTACGGCTTCCAGCTCATGGCGCGCGCGCTCGGCGGCACGGTGGAGAACACCGGTGGCCGCGAGTTCGGCCGCACCGAGCTGACCGTCACCGGCGAGGGCGGCGTGCTCCACGGCGGACTGCCCGCGCACCACCCGGTGTGGATGAGCCACAACGACGGCGTCACCAAGGCTCCCGAGGGCGCGACGGTCACGGCGTCATCGGCTGGCGCGGACGTCGCGGGCTTCGAGGACGTCGAACGTCGCTTCGCTGGCGTGCAGTACCACCCCGAGGTCGCGCACTCGCCGCACGGCCAGGAGGTGCTGCGCCGGTTCCTGCACGACATCGCTGGCATCAAGCCGCAGTGGACGACGACGTCGATCGTGGACGAGCAGGTCACCAAGATCCGCCAGCAGGTCGGCGAGGGCCGCGCGATCTGCGGCCTGTCCGGCGGGGTGGACTCCGCCGTGGCTGCCGCGCTGGTGCAGCGCGCCATCGGTGACCGTTTGACCTGCGTGTTCGTCGACCACGGCCTGCTGCGCGCTGGCGAGCGGGCGCAGGTGGAGCGGGACTTCGTCGCCGCGACCGGCGTCAACCTGGTCACCGTCGACGCCCGGCAGCGGTTCCTCGACGCGCTCAACGGCGTCAGCGACCCGGAGGAGAAGCGCAAGATCATCGGCCGGGAGTTCATCCGGGTCTTCGAGCAGGCCGAACGCGACCTCAAGGCGCAAGGGGACTACCGGTTCCTGGTGCAGGGCACGCTGTACCCGGACGTCGTGGAGTCCGGGGGTGGCTCGGGGACGTCCAACATCAAGAGCCACCACAACGTCGGCGGGCTGCCGGAGGACCTGGCGTTCGACCTGGTCGAGCCGCTGCGGCTGCTGTTCAAGGACGAAGTGCGCCGGGTGGGGCTCGAGCTGGGCCTGCCGGAGACGATCGTGCACCGGCAGCCGTTCCCCGGCCCCGGCCTCGGCATCCGCATCATCGGCGAGGTCACGGCCGACCGCCTTGAGACGTTGCGTGCCGCCGACGCCATCGCCCGCGAGGAGCTGACCGCCGCCGGGCTGGACCGCGACATCTGGCAGTGCCCGGTCGTGCTGCTCGCGGACGTCCGCAGCGTCGGCGTTCAGGGCGACGGCCGCACCTACGGCCACCCCGTCGTGCTGCGCCCGGTGTCCAGCGAGGACGCCATGACGGCGGACTGGACCCGGCTGCCCTACGACGTCCTCGAGCGGATCTCCACCCGCATCACCAACGAGGTCGCCGAGGTCAACCGGGTCACGCTGGACGTGACGTCCAAGCCGCCGGGCACCATCGAGTGGGAGTGAGTGTGAGCCGCTGTGGTCGCTAGGACGACCACAACGGCTCACACTCGACTCACCGGTCCCGGCCGAGCGAGCTGGCCAGCAGCGAGATCCCGATGGCGGCTGCCGCGCCAGCCAGCAGCCAGCGCAGGTCGATGTCGGGCAGCCACGACGCGCCGTCGCTGAGGACGTAGCCCGCGACGAGCAGCGTCGCGATGCCGCTGATCAGCGCGAACAGGTCCACGCGCCGGGTGCTGTGGTTGGGTAGCTCAGCCACGCTCGATCACCACCGATCCCATCCTGGCGGAGACGTCGAGGGTGATGTCCTGCCCGCCTTCGCCGTCCGGGCCGAGCGATTCGCCGGCTGCGGTGTCCATGCCCATGCCGCCGTGCCCTTCGCCGAGGCAGTTGGTTTCGCCCATACCCGCGTCGCAGGTGAAGGTCACGTCGGCGTCGGCGGGCACGGTGACGACGGCTTCGCCCATGCCGACGTTGATCGCGGTCGCGATCGGCTCGTCGGTGTCGAGCTGGGTGAGGTCGAGCCGGATCGACCCCATGGTGCGCTCGTAGACCGGGTCCAGCTCGTCCAGTGACGTCGGGGTCTCGTTGACCTCGCCGACCCCACCGCCGGGGAACTGGTCGAACGGGATCGCGGTCAGCGCGATGCCAGCGGCGGCGAGCGGCAAGGCCAGCACCACAAGCCCGCGCCCCGCGCCAGCGAACGACGCCGCCACCATGCCGACGCCGAGCACGCCGAGGGTGAGGCCGATGACGTGCGCCGCGCTGAACCAGTCGACGCCGGAGAGGCCCAGCGTCAGCCCGACGCTCGCGGTGACCAGCGCTAGCCCCGCCGCGACGTCGCTGATCCGGGACTTCGGCCGGGGCCGTGC
Source organism: Actinophytocola sp. (assembly GCA_009377475.1). Taxonomy (GTDB): domain Bacteria; phylum Actinomycetota; class Actinomycetes; order Mycobacteriales; family Pseudonocardiaceae; genus Haloechinothrix_A. The sequence goes on along the minus strand of WHTY01000012.1, from coordinate 68,040 downwards.
CATCGGCATGGTGGCCGCCGTCGGCATCGCCGCAGGTTGCGGGGGTCGTGGCGCGTCCGGGCCGGGTAGCTCCCAGCCGAGCGGAGCCGCGCCGAGCGGGTCCCACCCGCCGGGGGTGGTGACGTCGGGCGTGCCGGTGGCGCGGAGGTCGCCGTAGCCGGGGCTATACGTGGTGCCAGCCGTGGTGGCCTCCGGCGTGGCGTCCCCTGGCTGGGCGGTCGCTGTCGCGCTCACGTCGTGTTCACTGCGGGCGGCGAACGTCGCCGGACCCGCCGCGTACGACGTCGGCAGCGGCCGGTGCGTCTCGCCCCGCTTGCGGTGCAGCGTGTAGAGCGCGACCAGGAACAGCACGAGCAGCACGAACCCGCCGCCGTCCAGCCAACTGCCGCCGAGCGTGCCCGCCGTGATCGGGATCAGCAGCAGGCCAAGCACGATGGCCAGCCCGGGCGACATCGAGCTGCGGCCCTTGCCGAGCAGTGACTCCGCGCCGGAGACCTCGTCGTTCTCCTCGGGCAGGAACAACCAGCCGAGCAGGTAGAACAGGATGCCGAAGCCGCCGACGATCGTCGCGACGACGAAGCCGACGCGCACCAGCACGGGGTCGATGCCGTACCGGTTGCCGATGGCCGCCGCGACGCCCGCGATCTTCCTGCCGCGCCGGGGACGTCGTGGTCGGGACGACCAGAAGTCCCGTGTCGTGTCCTCGATGCTCTGCCGCATCGATGGCCGGTTGCCCGCTGGTGAGGTCATGGTTCCCATCCTGCGCGGCGAGCGGGTACCGCACATCCGGGAACAACCCTGATTCGTCGTCTCAGGGTCGTTCCCTGATGCGCAGCACAGCCTTGACGTGTGAGCATAAGTCACGTGCAGGACGAAGCGCGCAGGAGAGCGCGACGGGAGCGTTCGCTCCGGCGTCACGGCGTGCGGCGACACCGCTCGCCGCACCGTCGCGCGCGCGTCCGGGAACAGACGGGGGGAATGATCGTGACGGCACCGGCAGGGGTCCGGGTGCCGGCGCGCGCGACGGGAACGGTGGTGACCGAGCCGGAGCAGACGGCGAAACTGACCCGCCGCAGGGGGAGCGTGCTCGCGGGTGTCGCCGGTGGCATCGCCGACCACCTCGGCGTCGACGTCTTCAAGGTGCGGCTGTTGTTCGCCGCGCTCTGCGTCGTCGGCGGGGCTGGGTTCCTCGCCTACGGGCTGCTCTGGGTGTTCGTGCCGCAGCGCAGCGCCGAGGAGACGCCCAGTACCGCACGGGAACGTCGGCAGGCCGTCGGGCTGATCGCGCTCGGCATCGGCCTCGCCGTCGTCGGCAGCTCGGTGACCGGCAACTTCAGCGGCTGGATCACCGGACCGCTCGCGCTCGCCCTGATCGGCGCTGTCCTCGTCTGGCGGGAGGCGGACGAGTCGCAGCAACGTCGGTGGCGGGCAGGTCCGGTCGGCGCGGTGCTCGGCGGCGGGGGCTGGCGAGCCGTCGTGCGGATCATGGCAGGGGTCGCTCTTGTCCTCGCCGGGGTCGGCGTCGTCACCCTGCGGGGTGGATCGTTCGGCGAGGTGCAGTTCGCGCTGATCGCCGTGTTCGCGACGCTGGTCGGCGTCGCGGTGCTGACGGTGCCGTTCTGGCTGCGGCTGGTCCGCGACCTCGGCGAGGAACGCCGGGTGCGCATCAGGACAGAGGAACGAGCGGAGATCGCCGCTCACCTGCACGACTCGGTGCTGCAGACGCTCGCGTTGATCCAGAAGCAGTCGGAGTCGCCGAAGGAGGTCGCGCGGCTGGCGCGCGGCCAGGAACGACAGCTGCGCACCTGGCTCTACGGCGCGGCGGGCTACGGCACGGGCGACCGCACGTCCGGGACGTCCGGCGACGGTCACGCGCCGTCCGCGCGGCTGTCCGACGTGCTCGGTGAGGCGGCGGGCGAGGTGGAGGACACCTTCGCCGTGTCGGTGCAACACGTCGTCGTCGGCGATGCCGACCTGACCCCGGCGCTGACCGCGTTGGTGCAGGCGACCCGGGAGGCGATGGTCAACGCCGCGAAGCACGCCGGGGTGGACGAGATCAGCGTCTACGCCGAGGTGGAGCCGACGACGGTGTCGGTGTTCGTGCGGGACAGGGGCTGCGGCTTCGACCCGGACGACGTTCCCGACGATCGGCATGGCCTCGCCCACTCGATCAGGGGCAGGATGGAACGCAACGGCGGTACCTGCACGCTGCGGACCGCCGAGGAGGAAGGCACGGAAGTGCGACTGGAGATGCCGGTCGCGACGACGGAAGGGGCGGCGCGGTGAGCGCTGAGGATGGCAGGCGGACGGGCGAGCCGGTGACAGTGTTCCTCGTCGACGACCACGGGTTGTTCCGCGCGGGCGCGCGCGCCGAACTGGAGAGCCTGTCGGACGACGTCACGGTGGTCGGCGAGGCCGGCTCGGTACGGGAGGCCGTCGCGGGCATCACGCGGACGAAACCGCAGGTGGTGCTGCTCGACGTCCATATGCCGGACGGCGGCGGCGCCGAGGTGCTGCGGCAGATTCGCCCCGAACTGCCCGACGTCGTGTTCCTCGCGCTGTCGGTGTCCGACGCCGCAGAGGACGTGATCGCGGTGATCAGGGGCGGGGCGCGCGGCTACGTCACCAAGACGATCTCTTCGCGGGACCTGGTGCGGGCGATCATCCGGGTCGCGGACGGCGACGCGGTGTTCTCGCCGCGCCTGGCCGGGTTCGTTCTGGACGCCTTCGCCGACCGGCCCGGCGCGCCGCCGATCTCCGACCCCGAGCTCGACCTGCTCACGCCGAGGGAACGCGACGTGCTGCGGCTGCTCGCGCGCGGCTACGCCTACAAGGAGATCGCGTCCGAGCTGTTCATCTCGATCAAGACGGTCGAGACACACGTGTCAAGCGTGCTGCGCAAGACCCAGCTCTCCAACCGTTACGAGCTGTCCCGCTGGGCGTCGGACCGCAGGCTGGTGTGAGCCCCGCCGCGATCCGGCCGTGACGCGCCGCATCGCGGTCGTTGCTCAGCGCTGATAGCTCGCCCACCCTGGTCTGGCGGAAATCGACCCGGTCGCGCATGATGAGTCATCACGACACGGGCCGGTGACGCCGAGAGCAGCGTGCCCTTGGCGAGGTGTAAGGGAGGCCGCGCAGGTGAAACAAGAGCTGCTCGTGCATCTCATCACCATTCCGCTGTTCACCGGCGTGATCGGTTACATCACGAACTGGACCGGCGTGCTGATGCTCTTTCAGCCACTGAAGTTCCACGGCGTGCGCATTCCTGGATTGAAGATCCTCTTCCCTTTTCTGCCGCGCAGGGTGCAGGTGATTCCCGCCATAACCAGCGACGGCAGGTTCGGCTGGCAGGGGATCGTGCCGTCGCGGGCAGCCAAGATGGCAAGCATCGCGGTGGACAAAGGGCTGGCCAAGGTCGGCAGCATTTCCGACTTCTATCGTGAGCTCGAGCCGGACAAGATCGCGGAGCGGCTGACCGAGATCGCGGAGGTTGAGATCCGCGAGGTCGTGGAGCGGATCATGATGCGGGAGGAACCGCAGCTATGGCGCGATCTCCCGCCGCAGGTCAAAGAGGTCGTGCACGCCAGGGTCCTCGAACGGCTGCCTACGCTTGTCCGGGAGCTGACCGACGCGATCGGCGCGAACATCGACCAGCTGCTCGACGCGAAGCTGATGGTGATGCGCCACTTGGAACACCACCCTGAGCTGCTCAACGACATGTTCCGCAAGGTGGGCAAGAAAGAGCTCACCTTCATGCAGAACTTTGGCTTCTACTTCGGCTACCCGATGGGTTTCCTGCTGGTGTGGGCCGTGGAAATGGTGCCGCAGTGGTGGGTGTTGCCGGTCGGCGGCGTGATTATCGGGTACGTCGTCAACTACCTCGGCATCATGATGATTTTCGAGCCGGTGCGGCGCACCACCTGGGTGCCGTGGAAGCAGGGGCTGTTCATCAAACGCAAAGCGGAGATCGCCGACGTCTACGCGAAAATCATCTCGGACAACGTGATCACTATTAACAACGTCGGAAATGAGCTGCTGCACGGGCCGCGTTCCGACCGCACGCATCAAATGCTGGAAAACCTGCTGCGGCCCACGATCGACCGGGCGGTCGGCCCGGCGCGACCGGCCGTTCGGATGGTCGTCGGCTCCCGCTCGTACGACCGCATCCGGCAGTCGGTGGCCACCGAGTCGACGCGGTTCGCGCCGCGCGCGTTCGGCGACGAGGAGTTCAACGTGCGGCAGGCGAACAAGATCTTCCGGTTCGTCGCGGACCAGATGCGCAGGATGAGCCTCGACGACTTCAACGAGCTGCTGCGCTCGGCGATCAAGCAGGACGAGTGGCTGCTGTTCGTGCACGGCGCGGTGCTCGGCGCGGGCGCGGGATTCCTGCACCTGGCTATCTTTGGCGTATGAGAGGGGCACACGGTGGGTGTTATGAAGGGATTCTTACTAACGCTCAGCGCTAGGAAGAAGCCCTTCATACCTCAACCACGGGTGAGTTGCGAAGAGGAACGGTGAGATGGCTCAGCACGCCAGGGACGACGGGAACGTGCCCGACGGCAGGAATCTGCCAGCGCGTACGGACGAGTCCGAGAACCACGAGATCGGCCTGCTCGACGGCGTCTCCGGGTTGGCGCGGGTCGCGGCGACCGGCTGGTGGCGCGCGACGTCCGCCGTCGTGGAGACCACGGTGAGCACCAGCTCCAAGATCGTGAAATCGGCGCTGAGCGGCGCGTCTCCCGCGCAGATCGTGGACGAGACGGCGTCGGAGCTGCGGTCCATCGCGCAACGCTCGCTCGGCTTCGGTGAATCGAACTCCGATGACGGCGGCTCGTCGTACCACAGTTGCTCGGAGCAAGAGCTGAAGGCGCGCGGCGCCGCGTTGTTGCAGCGCTCGGCCGACGTCCGCTGGGACGACGACATGCACCCCGCCTACGAGCGCATCCTTGAGGAGATCGCGCCGGACGAGGCGCGCATCCTCAAGTACCTCGCGCTCAACGGCGCGCAGCCGACCGTCGACGTCCGCACGACGCGGCCGTTCGGCGTCGGCTCCGAGCTGGTGGCCGAGCGGTTGTCGATGATCGGGGAGGAGGCGGGCTGCCGTCACCTCGATCGCACCAACGCCTACCTGAACAACCTGTTCCGGCTTGGCCTGCTGTGGTTCTCCAAGGAAAAGGTGGAGCCGTCGCGGTACCAGGTGGTCGAGGTGCAGCCGGTCGTCACCGACGCCATGAAGCGGGCGGGCCGCTCGCCGAGCACGGTGCACCGCAGCGTGCACCTGACGCCGTTCGGCGTTGACTTCTGCAAGACGTGCCTGCCGCTGGACTCGCCGGGCTACGGCGGTCCGATCGTGCTGTGAGGGCGTGACTGTGTCCGACCCGCGCTTCAGACCAGCACGATCTCGGTGAACAGGATGCCGGCCATCGCGGCGGCGAGGACGGCGACGACCAGCAGCACCCGGATCGCCGCCCGGTTCTGCGACAGCGGCGTCGCTGGCCGCGTCCCGTTGCCTGGGTGTCCGAACTCGGCTGGCGGCATCGGTTGCTGCCAGCCTGCCGCGCCGTGCTGCGGCACCGCAGGCACCGAGGGCGCCGTGGCTGCTGCCGCCATCGGCGGAGCGGGCGCTGGCGCGGGCGGCGCTGGCCGCGTCCGGATGGGCGTCGTGGGATGCGGCTGAGCGGGCGGGTTCGCTGCGGCAGGCGGTGTCGTCTGCTGCGGGGGTGCTGGGGCCGCAGCGGCCGACTCAGCGCCGTTCGTTGGCGGTTGCGGTTGTTGCTGGGGGACGGCGTGCTGCGACGGCTGCCTGCCCTCCGCGATCGCGGCCAGCGTCTCCCAGCAGCGGCTCATGGCTGGCCGGTGCGACGGGTTGGTGGCCAGCATGTCCGCGAGCAGGCTCGGCAGCACCGTCGCGGCGTCGGCGGGTGCGGCGACGTCGCCCTGGGTGTCGCCGAAGTCGGGGCCCTTGTCGGTGCCGAGCGGGCCGAACGGGGTGACGCCGTGCAGCGCGAAGTACAACGTCGCGCCGAGCGAGAAGACGTCGGACGCCGGTGTCGTCGGGACGCCAGCGATCACCTCCGGTGCCCGGAACGCCGGATCGTGATGCAGCGCCCCGATGCCGAAGTCGGTGATTTGCACCCCGCCGTCGTCGGCGAGCAGCACGTTCGCCGGTTCCACCGCCCGGTGCGTGATGGCAAGCTCGGCAGCGGCGGCGAGCGCGGCGGCCAGCTGCGCGCCGAGCGTGACGGTGTCCTGGGCGGAGAGCTTGCCGTGCCCGGCGAGGAAGTCCGCCATCGTCCGTGACGGCATGTACTCCGTGATCAGCCAGATGCCGTCGCCCTCGATGAGCACGTCGTAGACGGCCACCGCGCACTGGTGCTTGAGCCGCGCGGCGTCGCGGGCGCGTTGGACGGCGTCTTCCAGCTCGAAGCCGGTCGCGGTGCCGCCCTGGGGCAGCGCGACCGGCTTGGCGGCGACGGTGCGGTGCACGCGCTGGTCCTGCGCGATCCAGATGAACCCGCCCCTGCCGCGACCGATCGGCTGGCTGAGCCGGTACCGGTCGCCGAGAAGCCTGCCTTCCGTCGTCACCGCTAGCTCGTTCCGGACGCCGCGTCGGTGCTTGTCGTGCCACCCGGCTCTGTCGTCTCCTCCGGCGGCGTTGTCGTCTCCTCCGGCGGCGGCGACGTGGTCTCTTCCGGCGTCGTCGTTGGCTCGGTGGTTTGCGGTGGCGTCGTCGTGGTCGTCGTCGTAGTGGTGGTGGTCGTCCGCTGTGTCGTCGTGGTGGTCGTCGTGGTCGGCGCAGGCTGGACCGGCTGCTGCTGGACGGTGGTGACCGGGACCTGCGTTGTGGTCGTCGTGGTCGTCGTCGGCTCGGTGGTGGTGCTCGACGTCGACCCGACCGGCTGCTGCTGGTTCGGTTCCTCCGGCGGGCTGCTGGTGAACAGCCACAGCGCGAACGCGGCGACGACACCGAGGGTGCCGACGGCGAACGCGGGACCGGTCCAGCTCTTGCGGCGCTCCGGCTCCGCCTCGTCCGGCGGCATAGCGGGGGCGGCCACCGTGGTGCGGGTGCCGCCGCTGTTGTCGGCGTAGAACGCGCCTGGCTGGTAGGTGGTCGCCTGGTCGTCGCCGGGGACGCCGGCGGCGACCGTCGTCGCGGCGTCGTCGAGACTGCCAGCGTGACCGACGAGGCTGGTCTGCGCGGCGGGGTCGACGTTCTGGGCGGCAGCGCCCGCGGCGCCTGCGGCGAGCGCGCCACCGGCAACCATCGCCGTCGGATCCGAGTCGACGGGGCCGCCGACCGGCGTCTCGCCCCGCGCGACGGCGTCAAGCAGCTCTTCGGCCTCTGCCGCGGTTGGCCGGTGCGCCTTCTCCGGGTGCAACAGCAGCGCGAGCACGCTGGTCAACGGGCCGGATCGCTGCGGAGGGTTGATCTGGCCAGCGGCGACAGCGTGCAGCAGGCCGAGGGTGTTCTCGCTGAGCCCGAACGGCGGCACGCCCTCGGTCGCGGCGTACAGCGTGGAACCGAGCGAGAAGATGTCCGACTCCGGACCTGGGTCCTCGCCGATGGCCACCTCTGGCGCGAGATAGGCGGGGGTGCCCGCGATCATGCCGGTTTTGGTGACGGTGACGTCGTCCTTCGCGCGCGAGATCCCGAAGTCGGTGATCTTCACGACGCCGTCGTCGGTCAGCAGGATGTTCGCTGGCTTGATGTCGCGGTGGACGATGTCGACCCGGTGCGCGCTGGCCAACGCCGCGGCGATCTGCGCGCCGATGCGGGCCACCTCGAGCGGCGGAAGCACGTCGTCCTGCTGCACGACCGCCGCGAGGCTCGTCGACTCGAGGAACTCCATGATCAGGCACGGCTGGCCCTGGTCGTCGGTGACGACGTCGAACACCGTGATGGCATTCGGGTGATGCAGCCTGGCCGCTATTCGGCCCTCGCGCATGGTCCGTTGGCGGGCCTCTTCGGCCTCCGACTCCTCGAGTCCTGGCTGCAACAGCAACTGCTTGATGGCCACCGTGCGGCCAAGCAGCTCGTCCTGCGCCTGCCAGACGGCACCCATCGCTCCGGTGCCGATCCGCTTGCTGATCCGGTATCGACCGGCGACAAGACGGCCCTCGTCGCTCACTGGTAGGCCCCTCGGTGTGTGCTTGGCATCGGTGGTGGTTCCACTCCCTGGCTGTCCTGCTGATGCGGACGTGTCAGCAGGTCACAGTGCCTGTGACGTGGCCGGCGAGCGTGGCCGCGTCGGTGGTCCGCACCGCACCGACTCGGCACTGCTCGCCTCGTGGTCACGCTGCGGCGCACTTTACCCCACGCATGCCCGCTGGTCGGCTTGCTGTTCAGGGTAGATGTTCACCCTCCGCACACGGACCCGGTACAGCGTTGCCCATTATGACGTCGCTCACTGCGCGGGGCTGTGCTGTGACGAGAGTAACCGCGCTTCGGTAATCAGCGCAGGTGGGCCCGCCTCCACCCGGAGTAAGTGCGTCACCCGATAGCGCTGGGCATTGGCCCTCGTCACGGTGACTACCGCGCGCACTAATCCGTCCGGTCGCACGCTGACCCGATGCACCGCCACGGCGTCGATGCGCCGGAGCGCGTCGATGAGGACGTCCGGCTTGGCGTCGAGCAGGTTGCCGCCCAGCAGGGGGAGCGCGTCGTCCGGTCCCGCGGTGACGCGGTCGTAGAAGTCGCGGACGAACGCGTCGACGTCGTCGGCGGTGCTGACCGGCGTCGCTGGCTCCGACGTCGTCGACGGGCCGCTGGTCGTCGCGTCGTCCGGTTCCGCTGGCGTGGTCGCCTCGTCGTCGGTGGGGATGGTGGCGGCGCGCTCTGTCACGGGCGCGGTTTCGACTGGTGGCGGGGTGGTCATCGCGAAGCCAGCCAGCGCCGCGATGCCGGTGATCTGCCGTTCCGGCGGCTGCGCCTCGCGCGCTGTCGTGCGATGCCGGTCGAGGAAGACAGCGGTGACCAGCGACCCGCACAGCAGGGCGACGGCGATAACGAGGCCGGTCAGCTTGGCGACCCGCGCCGTCGCGCTCTCCAGCTCATCGCGAACGACGTTCTCGGGGCCTGGCGGCGTGGGTGGCTCGGGGACGCGCAGCGGGCTTGGGTCGTGGAGCAGCTCGTTGAGGTAGTCGCGGTCGACGTTCGGGTCGGACAGCACGCGCTCGCTGAACACATCCTCGATGCGTTCCGGCGTGTGGGTTCTGCCGCCGCGTCGCTGCCGTCCCACACCTGGCACCATCCGCTCGCCTGCCTTCCCGGTTCGCCCGTCTTCGCAGGTGGTGAGCCCGCGAGCCGCGACGTCACCGGGCCGGGGCCAAGGGGCGCGTGCGGCTCGCTGGCTCAGCTCAAAGCGTGCCGGGTGGCCGGATTCCGGTGCCAGTCAGCGTCGGTGAAGTGCCGGTGACTGTCGGCAAACGGTTAAGCGGTTAGCCCAGGTGGCCTAACGCGGCGTCCGGTTTAGTCGTCTGTGATCTTGTCGCCCTCTTCAAAGCGCAATGTCCGTTGTTGCCGTTCTGTCGTGCCGTCCTTGAAGACGATCTTGACGCTGTTCACGGTGACCCGGTTGCGCTGATCGATGTAGATGTGCTCGATCTCGAAGTAGGCGATGTGAGAGTACCGGGCGGCGATCGCGTCGGCGCCCTCGGCGTGGAGATCGCCGCCGGTCTGCTCGTGTGCCCGCTCCGGGTTCTCCGTGATCTCGTTCAGGAAGATCTCGGAGCGGTCGCCCATCGTCTCCGCGTCCGGCGGGAAGCGGTAGAAGTAGTCCGACCTGGTCTCCCGCTCCGCGCGTGACGGCGGCGGTTTCTGGGGCTCGGTCGGCGTGGACGACGGCGCCGCTGACGTCGTCGGGCTCGGCGCCCCGGTGGCATCGGGCGCGGTCGTCGGCTGCGGCGCCTGCGGCGGCAGCGCCCCGGACGTCGAGGGGAGCACGGCCGCGCGGTCGGCGATGACGTTCGACGACGACTCGGGTGCCGTGGTGGTGGTCCGCTCCTGCGGGGCGGCGAAGCCTTCGTCGTGCATCGGCGGGGGGTTCTCGCCGCGCAGGCCGGTCCAGTTCTCGATGGCGACCTGGTCCTGCTGCGGCGGCTGCTGGCCAACGAAGTACGACGCGGCGACCAGCAGCGCGACGACGACGCCGCCGGAGGAGACCGTCGCGAACCAGGCCGCCTTGCGCCAGCTCCGGGGCGGGGTGACGGAGGCTGGGACGGTGCCGAGGTCGAACGTGCTCAGCCCGTCCTTGGGCGGGGCGTAGTAGATCTTGGGCTCACTGCGGCGCGGTTCCGTCGGCGTCAGCGTGACCCTGGTGCGCCGGATGGTGTTCTCACCGGGTCGCTCGCTGGACGACGCGGCGGTCGCTGCTGGCGCGTCGGGGTCGGCAAGCGGCTGGTCCTCGGCCGGTGGTTCCAGCGCGGTCAGGGCCACGTCGTCGTCGGGGGGCGGGACGTCGTGTCGTGCCTCGGTGTCAGCTGTGTCATCTGTGTCGGGGGTGACGGGGAGCGCGTAGACCGACTCGCTCGCGTTGCTGAATCCGTAGGCGGCTTCCCAGGCGTCTGGTTCCTGCGCCAGTTCGTCGAGCGGCAGCACGCCGGACAGCGTGGTCGTCGTCCGCGTTGCCGTTGCGGTGGCGGTAGCCGTCGTGGTGGCCGAGGGGGTAGCTGTCGCGGTGGCCGCGGCCGTCCGTTGCGTGGGGAACGCCGTCGTCGCGGCAGACGTCACCGCTGCCGCTGCCGCTGCCGCCGACGGGTTCGCCCCCTGCGCGTACGCGCGCGTACGCTGACGGGGGTAGTGGGCGTACCTCGTTCCGGTGTCGGTCTGGGTCGCGATCAGCGGGGCGGTGCTTGCGGTCTCGAGCGGAGTGCCGTGCCGTGCGCTGCCCTGGCGGGACGGCACGGCTGGCGTCCACGTGTTCGCGCCCGCGCCGCGACGATGCCGTCCGGGCCGGTGGATGCCCGGGTCACTGATCGCTTCGCTCATGCCGGGGAGACCCTCCCCCGGCGGCGACTTGACGGCGAAAGCTGCGACCTTCCGCCGAATGGAGCAGCGCAGGCTGCAACGACTGCGGGAGTGCATGCGTGCGGGTAGGCTCCCCCGACGTGCGTTCGCAGTCGCGCCGGAGGGCGCTGCTTGTGAATCTTCACGTGCACCAGAGTAAGAGGCTCACAGTGAGATACCAGCTTGGGCCCGAAAAAACCTGGCACATCATCCGAACGCGCGCCACCGATCGGGTGAATATTGGTCAGTCCGTGGGTATTTCGCCCGGATGTCCTTGTGTGTCAACGACTCCCGTGTTAGCCGCCGGTGCGGTAGCGCTCCTGAGTTGACCGCAACGCCTTGGTCGCCACGACGCCACTGCCCGCCGCGATCAGCAGCGCGAGAAAGTCGACCGGGACCCTGTCGCTCGCGGTCATCAACCACGCGAGTAGCGCGCCCGCCGTGGTGCCGCCAGCCAACGGCCAGCGACTGCGGACGTACGTCGTGATGGGAGCGCCACCGGCTCGCTTGGTCGCCGCGCTGTTGAGTATCGCGAGGTACGCGGCGTTACCCAGCGCGGCGGCGACGGACGCGATCGCGACGATGACCGCGACGAGGTTGACGATCGTTCCCATGACACCAGTGTGCCCGTTGTGCGCCGGGTGTGGCGTCAGGGACATCCCTGAATCTCGCGCTACATCATGCCGACGTGGCCCAGCGGCTACGTGGGCTGGCGGGCGGGCCTAGTCGACCGGGTCGCCACGCGGCGTCAGGACCGGCCGAGACGACCCCTGCCGAGGTTCAGCAACGCCATCGCGAGCTGCCGCCCCTCAGGGCCAAGCTCGCGGTAGCGGGCGAGGACGTCCATCTCGCGGTTGTAGACGATCCGCGTGCCGCCAGCGGCCAGCCGTGCGGCGCCGATCATCTTGGAGACGTCGACGCGGCGCTTGACCAGCCGCAGGATCTCGGTGTCGAGCTCGTCGATCTCTTTGCGGAGCTCGTTGATCTCGTCGGCGGACAGGGGAGTGTCCTGCGCGTCGTCACGTGCTTGCGTGTTCATGTGTCCTCCGGGTGATCCGGATTCGGTGCCGGAACCCCTTGAGCCGACGAAAGCCCCGGGGTCCGACGACTCCGGGGCTTGGTGACTGCTTGGCTGTGCACTACGCGATCACGGGAGCCGGAGTCCGGGTCCCGTAGAAAAATCGCGTCGCGTGATGCACGACGTCATTCTGACACAGTGCCAACGGAACCGTCGAGCCAGCGCCACGGTGTCGCCCGGCCCGGGTAGCGTTAAGAGTCGATGAGCACCCTGTTTGACTTCGCCCCCGAGAACCCGTTCGACGGCGCTGCGCAGCCGCGAAACCGCGAGCTGCTCGCCGACCTCAACCAGGCGCAGCGGGACGCGGTGACGCACGTCGGCGGCCAGTTGCTTGTCGTCGCAGGCGCCGGTTCCGGCAAGACGAGGGTGCTCACGCGCCGGATCGGGTACCTGCTCGCCGAGCGCAAGGTTCACCCCGGCCAGGTCATGGCCATCACGTTCACCAACAAGGCAGCAGCCGAGATGCGCGAGCGGGTCGTCGAGCTGGTGGGGCGCAGGGCGAACACGATGTGGGTGTCGACGTTCCACGCGATGTGCGTGCGCATCCTGCGGCGCGAGGCGAAGGTGCTCGCCGACGTGCTGGCCGGGTCCAGCCGCGTGACGTCGAACTTCTCGATCTACGACGCCGACGACACCCGGCGGCTCGTCAACATCGTTGCCCGCGACCTCGACGTCGACCCGAAGCGGTACCCGCCGCGCGGGCTGGCGGCGCAGATCTCGAACTGGAAGAACGAGCTGGTGACGCCGGTGGACGCGAAGGCGGCCGCCGCGAGCGACGTCGAGCGCAAAGCGGCCGACGTCTACCCGGAGTACCAGCGGCGGCTGGAGCAGGCGAACGCGTTCGACTTCGATGACCTGATCATGCGCACGGTGGAGCTGTTGCAGGCGTCCCCCGACATCGCGGAGTACTACCGCCGCCGGTTCCGTCATGTGCTCGTCGACGAGTACCAGGACACCAACCACGCGCAGTACGTGCTGGTCAGGGAGTTGGCGGGCACCACGAAGACCGAGGCGGGCACGGAACCGGCCGAGCTGTGCGTCGTCGGTGACGCCGACCAGTCGATCTACGCCTTCCGGGGCGCGACGATCCGCAACATCGAGGAGTTCGAGCGCGACTACCCGCAGGCGCACACCATCCTGCTTGAGCAGAACTACCGCTCGACGCAGACCATCCTCTCCGCGGCCAACGCAGTCATCGCGCGCAACTCCGGCCGCAGGGACAAGCGGCTGTGGACCGACAGCGGCGATGGCGACAAGATCGTCGGCTACGTCGCGGACAACGAGCACGACGAGGCCGCGTTCGTCGCGGGGGAGATCGACGCGCTGATGGATGCCGGTGAGGCCGCCTACTCCGACGTCGCGGTGTTCTACCGGACCAACAACCAGTCCCGTGTGTTCGAGGAGATCTTCATCCGGCTCGGCCTGCCGTACCGGGTGGTCGGCGGCGTGCGCTTCTACGAGCGCCGCGAGGTCCGCGACGCGCTCGCCTACCTGCGGGTGCTCGCCAACCCGCAGGACACCGTCAGCCTGCGCCGCATCCTCAACGTGCCCAAGCGCGGCATCGGGGACCGGGCGGAGGCCACCGTCGCCTCCTATGCCGAGCGGGAGCGGATCTCGTTCTCCGACGCGCTGCGGGTCGCCGCGACGTCGGGGTCAGAGGTCGGGCTCGCCGCGCGGTCGGCCAACGCGATCGCGCGGTTCGTCGAGCTGATGGACGAGCTTGGCAAGCTGGTCGAGGCCGAAGAGCCGCCTGCGGACATCCTGGAAGCGGTGCTTGAGCGCACCGGCTACCGCGCACAGCTCGACGAGTCGGACGACCCGCAGGACGCGACCCGGCTCGAGAACCTGACCGAGCTGGTGACCGTCGCGCGGGAGTTCGGCGAGATGCCGGAGGCGTTCCAGACTGCGGCTGAGGCCGCTGAGGCCGCTGAGGACCCTGTGGCAGCCGAGGTAGGCGTCGAGGAGCCGGCGCAGGCGACGCTGGCCGCGTTCCTGGAGCGGGTGGCGCTGGTCGCGGACACCGACTCCATCCCGGACGCGGACGGCGACGCCGAGGAAGAGGACGGCGACGACGCTGCGGAAGACGACGCTGGCGTCGTCACGCTGATGACGGTCCACACCGCGAAGGGCCTTGAGTACCCCGTGGTGTTCGGTTCTGGCTGGGAGGAAGGCGTCTTTCCGCATCAGCGGACGTTCGGCAAGGAGGACGAGCTGGCCGAGGAACGCCGACTCGCCTACGTCGCGATCACGCGGGCGCGGCGACGGTTCTACGTCTCGCGGGCGCTGGTCCGTTCGGCGTGGGGCCAGCCGATGTACAACCCGGCGTCGCGGTTCCTTGACGAGCTCCCCGCCGAGCTGGTCGAGTGGCGTCGCGAGGAGCCGACGAACGGCGCGGCGTCCGGGGGGCTGCCGCGCGCGGCGACGACGTGGGGTCGTGGCGGTGGCTTCGGGAACGACTCCGCGCAGGCCAGGCTCGCGGCCGGTGGCATGCGCAGCACGTCGTTCGGCGGCTGGAAGGACGACTGGAAGAAGACCCTCGCGCTGGAGCTGGCCGTCGGCGACCGGGTCAACCACGACAAGTACGGCCTTGGCACGGTCGTCGCCACGGACGGCAGCGGCCCGCGCGCGACCGCGACGATCGACTTCGGGACGTCCGGCACGGTGAAGCTCATGCTGCTGGGCAGCGTGCCGATGGTGAAGCTCTGACCGTCATGCGCCGCGCGTCCGCGCTACCCGCTCCGACGTGACACGCCGAGCCACCTTCCCGCACCACTCCCGCCCACCCTGCTAAAAAGAGAGTCGAACGCAAGTTCGACTACGGGGGTGACATGGACGAGTGTTTCCGAGTGCTCGTCGCCAGCGTCTGGCGCTATCTCGACGGCACGATCAGCGGCGATCCGGCGAAGGCGCCGACCATCGCGGACGCGCGCACGCTGAGCGCGGCATGGCGGGCGCTGTTACGGCTGCACGACGCGGACGGCGGCGAATGCGCGCGCTGTCAACGTGGGCACGCAGGATCCTGCACGGTGTGGCAGGTCGCCATTGGGTACTTCGTGCGCAGGCCGCCGCTCTAGGGCGCGACGGCCTGTGGTGGCGACAGCGGCACGGCTCGTCCGGCGACGAGCCGACCGTCAGTCAGCGAGTGGCGGGGTCAGAGGCTGACGCCGCGCTCGGCGAGCCAGGACAGCGGGTCGAGCTTGGCGCCGTCCTCTTCGCTCCACACCTCGAAGTGCAGGTGCGGACCGGTCGACTGGCCCTTGTTGCCGACCTCCGCGATCGGCTGGCCAGCTTCGACGTACTGGCCCTCCGCCACGTAGTAGCTGTTGATGTGGCCGTAGACGCTGACGCTGCCGTCCTCGTGCTGGACGCGGACCCACAGGCCGAAGCCGCTGGCGGCGCCCGCTTCGAGCACGACGCCGTCCTCGACGGCGTGGATCGGCGTGCCGATGGGGGCGGCGAGGTCGATGCCGTAGTGGCTGGTGCCCCAGCGGGCGCCGAAGGCCGAGGTCAGCACGCCGTTCACTGGAGAGACGGTGTCCGGCTTCATGGCCTCGATGCGAGCCTGCCGTGCCTCGGCTTCGCGCTGCTTGCGCGCCTCGGTCACCTGCTTGCTCTGCGCGACCTTGCGCACCTCGGCGGTCGCGTCGTTGCTGGTGTCTGCTGGCAGCACGGCTGGCGCGGCGACCTGGGTGTCGCCACCGACGCCGGACGCGCCGTTGAGGTCATAAGAGTTGGCGAGCGGGGTGACGTCGCTTTCCGACGTCACGCCTTGCAGCGCCTGGCCAGTGGTTGCGGCGGCGAAAGCGCCTGCGGCGACTGCTGCGACGACCATCCTGCCGCGGAGGGCGGAGGACGGCGGGGGAAGTCGATGTGTCCCTCGTACTCGGGTCACGGCGCCTTCCAGCGCCCGTTCGAGCACAGGGGAAGGTTCTTCGCCGCCGGGGGAGCGGTGTCGAGCCAAGTCGGGGCCTTCCGTTACTCGGATGCCGGTCATAGAACCCGGGCGGGGGATCCCGGTGAGCGGCTCGGGGTGCCACTCGAATAGCTCCTGACGGAACCAGTCCTATTCGTGACCGGACTGTAATGGGGACCGGGGAACAGTAACGAACAGGTACCGGCAAAGGCAAGATCTACTTTGCGTGTCGGCCAAACGTGCAAGACGTGCCCGCCGTCTAGCTGCGATTATCACGCTCCGTAGAGGAAAAACTACTCCGTTCGGTGTGGCGTGGATTACAGTTTGGGGTGCGTTGTGACCGTTACTACCCTCGATCAACCCTTCAGGCGGGCCGGGACGCGGTAACGCACTTGACAACCCCAGCGGTCCCACAGATCGGGCCGAGCCGACGTCGAACATCGCCCGCTGCCGCCACAGTACGCCGTAGGTATCGGCACGGAGAGTGGGGCCGCCGCAGCGCGGCGTGTCGGCCATGCCGCTGCGGCTTGCTAGCGTCGCAGAGATGACTCCGCGCTCGCGTCCCGTCTCCGCATCGGGCGCGTCCGAAGCCACCGGGCTCGACGCGCTGCCCGGCGCTGGCGCGCGAACCGGCATCGTCACGGCGGTCGGGTTGGCCGGTGTCGCCGCGCTCGCGCAGTCGGTCGCCGCCGTCATCGGGGTCGTGACCGGTGCGGAACCCGCCTTCCTGTCGTGGCCGTTGCTGGTGCTGTTCGCCGTGCTGCCCGCCGGGTTCGCACTCGGCCTGCTGCTGCGTGGCGCGCCGGGGAGCGCCGCGGGTGTCCTCGCTGGCGCCGGGGTGGTCGCGGTGTGCGGGGCGATCGCGGAGGCGCAGGTCGCGATCGACGCGACCAGGATGGCCCGCCCGGACCTCCTGCTGCCGCAGATCGAGGTGTCACCCGCGCGGTGGGGGCTCGGCCTGTTGCTCGCGGGCAAGTTGCTGCTCGCCGTCGCCGGAGTGACCGCGCTGCGCTCCGCGCGCACGCTGCCGGACGGCTCGTCGGACCGCGACCAGATCAGGCAACCGCTTGGCCTGCTCGCGGCGGCGTTCGGACTGCTGCTCGGCATCGGTGCGCTGCTCGCGCCCTACACTTCCACTGACCTGTTGCTGTTGGACTCCGCAGCGTTGGACGGCCCGCCGTTGGCGCTCGCCGGTGCGGCCCTGCTCGCCGTCGCGGCACCGGTCACCGCGGCGCTCGGTGTCGCGAACCGCGCTGGGGGCGTCGCCAGCGGCATCCTCGGCGGGCTTGCTCTCGGCGGCCTCCCGCTCGCGGTGCTGCCGCTGGTGGCGGCGTGGCTGCTGGGATTCCTGCACCCCGCCGTTGGTCCTGTCCTTGTGCTTCTCGGCGTCGGTGGCCTCGCGGCACTCGCGACGGCGCCGAGCCGGTGGCTGCTCGTCGTGCTGCGGCGCGACACCGACAGCACCGGCGGCGCTGGCGTGCCGCACCAGCGCGTCCTGTACGCGATCGCGGGCGGGCTCGCGGTCCTCGCCGGGGCCAGCGCCCTCGCCGGGGCGACGACGTCCCTGGTCATCGGGCCGGACGGACAGCCGGTCGGCAGTCCGGCGCAGTTCCTGCTGTATCCGATCGGGCTCGGGCTCGGGCTGCTCGGCGTCGCGATGTTCCTGCCAGCCGTCGCCGTCTGGGTGCGGCCGGTGCTCTCCCTCGCGTGGGCGGGGGTGCTGCTGGTCGGCGCGCAGGTGCTCTCGGTGCCGATCGCGGCGGACGAACTGCCGATCGAGACCACGAACGGCGCGGCGGGCTGGTGGACGTTCGGCGCGGTGGTCCTCGCGGTGTTGCTCGCGGTGTGCTCGCTGGTGGCTGGCGTCGTGGAACGGGAGGAGACCGGCAGGCCGTCCGCCGACGTGTCCGGGACGTCCGGTGGCACGCTGATCGCCGCCGGAGCGGGGCTCGCCGGGGTGCTGGTGGTCGGCGCGTTCCTGCTGCCGGTCGTGCGGTCAGCGGACCACGACACCGCGGCGCTCACCGAGGACGTCGACGTCGCGTTCTGGGGTGTGCTGTTGGCCACGTTGGCGGTGCTTGGCGCGCTGGCGCTCGTGCCGCGCAGCGGCAGGGTGTCCGCCGTCGGGTTACTCGTCGCCGTCATCGGGGTAGTCGGTCTTCGCGCGTTGGAAACCTACGCCGTCGGCAGGCGGTTCGATGAGACGATCGGGGCGGGCGCGTGGTTCGCGGTCGGCGCGATCGTCGTCCTTGTGGCACTGGCCGTCACGGTGGCCGTGCGGGGCCCCTCGACCGGGCGGTGACCGACTTCACCACCTCCGGGCTGCGCAGACGCTATGCCGGTCGCTAGGGTCTAGGCGTCGGAAAGCCCTGAGAGCTGCTTGCAGGCTCGAAGCGAAGAACACAACACACACAGCGGCGTGTCGTCAGGAGATGCGGAGAGTGGACCTCTACGAGTACCAGGCGAAGGACCTCTTCGCCGAGCACGGCGTCCCGGTGTTGCCGGGCTCCGTGGCAGTAACCCCAGAAGAAGCTCGGGCCGAAGCCGAGAAAATCGGTGGACCGGTCGTCATCAAGGCTCAGGTCAAGACCGGAGGCCGGGGCAAGGCGGGCGGTGTCAAGCTCGCCGACAACGCGGACGACGCACAGGCGAAGGCGGAGGCGATCCTCGGCCTCGACATCAAGGGCCACATCACCCGTCGTGTCCTCGTCGCGCAGGCGTCCGACATCTCAGAGGAGTACTACTTCTCTTTCCTGCTTGACCGGGCCAACCGGACCTTCCTGTGCATCGCCTCTGCGGAGGGCGGTGTCGAGATCGAGGAGGTCGCCAGGACCAACCCCGATGCCGTCGCGAAGATCCCGATCGACCCGCTGACCGGTGTCGACCGCGCCAAGGCGACCGAGATCGTGGCGCAGGCGAACTACCCGGAGGCCATCCGCTCCCAGGCGGCGGACGTCGTCGTGAAGCTGTGGGAGACCTTCGTCGCCGAGGACGCGACGCTGGTCGAGGTCAATCCGATGGTGCGGGACCCGCAGGACAACGTCATCGCCCTCGACGGCAAGGTCAGCCTCGACGAGAACGCGTCGTTCCGGCAGCCCAAGCATGCTGACCTGGTTGACGCTGAGGCGGAGGACCCGCTTGAGGCGATGGCCAAGGCCAAGGACCTCAACTACGTCAAGCTGGCCGGCCAGGTCGGCATCATCGGTAACGGCGCTGGCCTCGTGATGTCCACTCTGGACGTCGTCGCGTACGCGGGCGAGCAGCACGGCAACGTCAAGCCCGCCAACTTCCTCGACATCGGCGGTGGCGCGTCGGCAGATGTGATGGCCGCCGGCCTTGAAGTGATCATGTCCGACTCCGACGTCAAGAGCGTCTTCGTCAACGTCTTCGGCGGCATCACCGCCTGCGACGCGGTCGCGAACGGCATCGTGCAGGCGTTCAAGCTGCTTGAAGAGCGCGGCGAGTCGATCAGCAGGCCGCTGGTCGTCCGGCTCGACGGCAACAACGCCGACGAGGGCCGCCGCATCCTCGACGAGGCCAACCTGCCCGGCCTGCAGCGGGTGGACACGATGGACGGCGCGGCTGACAAGGCCGCCGAACTCGCGAACGCGGGGGTGTGAGTCATGGCAATCTTCCTCGATGAGAACTCCAAGATCATCGTCCAGGGCATGACCGGGTCGGAAGGCACCAAGCACACCGCCCGCATGTTGCGCTCCGGCGCGAACATCGTCGGCGGCGTCAACGCCCGCAAGGCTGGCCAGAGCGTCGAGATCGAGGGCCAGCAGCTTCCGGTGTTCGGCACCGTCAAGCAGGCCATAGCCGAGACAGGCGCGAACGTGTCGGTGCTGTTCGTGCCGCCGAAGTTCGCCAAGGACGCCGTGATCGAGGCCGTTGACGCCGAGATCCCGCTCGCCGTCGTCATCACAGAGGGCATCCCGGTGCACGACTCGGCGTACTTCTGGGCGCACGCCTGCGC
Organism: Actinophytocola sp.; assembly: GCA_009377475.1. Taxonomy (GTDB): domain Bacteria; phylum Actinomycetota; class Actinomycetes; order Mycobacteriales; family Pseudonocardiaceae; genus Haloechinothrix_A. The sequence continues at coordinate 48,068 of WHTY01000012.1, read as the reverse complement.
GAACGGCAACAAGACGCGCATCGTCGGCCCGAACTGCCCCGGCGTGATCAGCCCCGGCAAGTCCAACGCGGGCATCATCCCCGCCGACATCACGGGCCCCGGCAAGATCGGCCTTGTGTCGAAGTCCGGCACGCTGACCTACCAGCTCATGTACGAGCTGCGCGACATCGGCTTCTCGTCGGCGGTCGGCATCGGCGGCGACCCGATCATCGGCACGACGCACATCGACGCGCTCGAGGCGTTCGAGAACGACCCCGAGACCGAGGTCATCGTGATGATCGGTGAGATCGGTGGTGACGCGGAGGAGCGCGCAGCCGACTACATCAAGGCCAACGTCACCAAGCCGGTCGTCGGCTACGTCGCTGGCTTCACCGCGCCGGAGGGCAAGACGATGGGTCACGCTGGCGCGATCGTGTCCGGCTCGTCCGGCACCGCCGCCGCCAAGAAGGAAGCGCTCGAGGCGGTCGGCGTGAAGGTCGGCAAGACCCCGAGCGAGACGGCGGAGCTCGCGCGCGAGCTGTACAAGGCGCAGTGACACGGTAGACGTCGCCGCGTCTGCGGCGACGTTCCGTTTGCGGCGCGCGTCGCTTTTCGCGGTCGTCACGCGCTGGACGTCACATCGAGGCCGGGCACCCGACACGGGTGTCCGGCCTTGTTTTTCGGTAAGTTCGGCGCCGGACCGGGATCGTGTGAAACCATCCCGGCCTCGTGGCCGTCAGAGCGGTTGTTCGTAGCGAGCGCTGAATACTGTCCGCGTAGTCGACGACGCGCGATCGGCCACGCAGTCACGAGCGCAGAATCATGAGCCGACCTTCCGATCACACAGGAGCACGAATGACGTACCCGAGCGGCGGGTTTCCATCCCAGGGGCCGCAGCACCAGCCGCCACCGCAGCAGGGCGGACAGTTCTACCAGCAGCCGCCGCAGCAGGGCAGGGGTCGGTCGCTGGACATCACTCTGATCGCGTACCTCGCCGTCGCAGGGCTCGGCGTGCTGAACCTGTTCTTCGGCTTCGCGACGCTCGGGCGCGGCGCGAACTTCTTCGAGGCGTTCAGCGGTTGGGTGCCGGGGCTGCTGTTCATCGCGGCGCTCACCGCGGCGTTCGGCGTGCTGCCCGGCGACCACAAGCCGGGCGCGTGGCCCGCGGTGTTCTCGCTCGGCGCCGTGGTTCCGTTCCTGTTCTTCGTGTTGTCAACCGACGCGGACCTCAAGACCGGCGGCATGCTGGTGCTGATCTTCGGCATCGTGCAGGCGCTGGTTGCGGTCGGCGCGTATCTGCTCGACGTCGGGATCGTGAAGCTGCCGCAGCCGGGGCAGAAGCAGCCCGCCTACGCGCAGCAGCCTGGTCAGCAGCCCGGCTACGGTCAGCAGGGCCAGTTCGGGCAGTACGGCCAGCCGCAGCAGGGCGGTTTCCCGCAGCAGCCCGGCCAGCCGCAGCAGCCCGGCCAGCCGCAGGCGGGGCAGACCCAGCAGGTGCAGCCGCAGACGCCACCTCCTGGCCAGCCCAGCCAGCTCAGCCAGCCCGGACATCCTGGACAGCCCGGTCAGCCTGGTCAGCCTGGTCAGCCTGGGCAGGGCAACCAACAGGCCCCGACGCTGTACGCCAACCCGCAGGGCCAGTTCACGCAGCAGCCCCCGCAGCAGTGAGGTGCTACGAAGGGCTTCTTACTTGCACCTCACGCAAGTAAGAAGCCCTTCGTAGCACCCTCCGGTCGATGATCACGGCACGGTGCGGCGGGCGCCCTCGCTTCGCTGCTACTCCCACTCGGTGATGACGAGGTCCGCGCGCGACGCGGTGGCCAGCACGCGTTCGGCGTTGGCCTGATCGGAGCCGCGTGCGCGCGCCAGCGCGGCGTCGGCCGACCGCCCGTACGTGCGGTGCCGCTCGACGAGACGTCGCATGCGGCGGGACTCGTCCGGCGCGACGAACCAGACGTCGTCGAACAGCGCGCGGAGTTCGTCCCACGGCGGGTCGTCCAGGAGCAGGTAGTTCCCCTCGGTGATGACCAACGGCGTGTCAGGCGGCACCGCGACGGCGTTCGCGATCGGCTCCTCGATGTCGCGGCGGAACAACGGCGCGTAGACCGTGCCCTCGTTCGCGCGCAGTCGCCGGATCAGGTGAACGTAGCCGTCCGCGTCGAACGTGTCCGGTGCGCCTTTTCGTTCGGCGCGCCCCAGCCGTTCCAGTTCCGCCTGCGCCAGGTGGAAGCCGTCCATCCCGACGACGACCGCACGGTCGCCAAGTGCGTCGTTCACGGCGCTGGCCAGTGTAGATTTCCCCGCGCCTGGTGCGCCGCAGATGCCGAGGATGGCGCGCTGTCCGTCGCGGGCGAGGCGCGCTGCGCGGTCCACAAGTGCGTCGAGCATGTCCTGCCTTCGGGGGAATGAGGCGAAGAGCATAACCAACCGTGGCGGCGTGGCTCAGCGTGACGGCGGCGTGTCAGTGCGACGCTGTTGATCACGATGTTGCGATTGGATGACCGTGCTCGGGTAGACGGCGTGGGGCGGTTCAAGGAACTGCTCGCTGTCGCGGCGCTGCCCGTGTTGACGGGGTACGCCGCCGTCGCGACGGTGCTCGCGACCGTGGCCGCGCTCGCCGCCGAGTCGGCGTTCTCTGTGACTGGGGTTCTGCGCGCGTCTGGTCCGGGATGGCTGGCCGTGTACCAGGTCCCCGTTGTCATCGGCGACCACGAGCTCGGCTTGCTGCCGCTGGTGTTCACCGTCGGTGTGTGTGCGCTGGTTGCGCGTTCGGCGTTCGGCGCGGTCGACCGGCTTGGCTACCGGACGCCCCGGCAGGCGAGCGTCGTCATCGGAACGGTCGCGGGCACGCACGCGGTCGTCGGCGTGACGATCGCCGTGCTCGCCAATGGCGCGTTCGTCTCGGCGGACCCGATCGCGGCGTTTGGTCTGCCCGGCCTGGTGTCTGGGGTTGCGGCGACCATCGGTGTCGCCCGTCGGTGTGGGCTGGTCGACGTCCTGTGCTCCCGCGCAGACGCGGCCGCGCTCGCCGGGATGCGCGCGGCCGCGCTGGGCATGGCGGGGCTGCTCGCGGCGTCCGCGCTCGTGCTGACGGTGGCGAGCGCGTTCGCCGTGCCGACCATGCAGACGCTGTTCGCGGCGCAGGCGCCTGGCTTCGGCAGCGGTTTCGGGATGCTGCTGCTCTGCCTGGGGTACTTGCCGAATGTGGTGCTCGCGGTGTTGGCGTTCCTGCTGGGGCCGGGTTTCACCCTGGGTGCGACGGCCGTCGGGCCGGTGCACTTCGAGGGCGGTCCGGTGCCCGCGGTGCCGCTGCTGGCCGGGCTCCCGGAGACGTCCGCGGCGTGGTGGCCAGCGCTGTTGGTGTTGCCCGCGCTGGTCGGCGCCGGGGTGGGGTGGACGTTGCGCGCGTCCTCGCCGTCGCCAGTGGAACGTGTCCGCAGCGTCGCGGTGGCGGGCGCGGTGATCGGCTTCGCGACCGTCGTGCTGACGACGTTGGCAGGCGGGGCGCTCGGCGGTGGTCCGGACGCCTCCGGGACAGTTCCGTTCCCCGGCCTTCTGCTGCCCGCCGGGCTGTTGTCCGTGACGGCCTTCGCCTGGATCTTCGTCCCAGGCGCCGCGGTCGCCTGGCTCACCGGCCCCCGCCCCGTGTCCGACGCTCCCGACGCTGTGTCCGACGTTGAGGACGGTGAGGCGCACGATCCCGACGGCGAACTCGACGGCACGGACTCCGCCGATGCCGATGACGCCCCGGATTCCGAAGCGGCAGACGCTGAAGCCTCCGTAGACGGTTCGGAGCCCGGTGACACCGACGCTGCGGCGGACATCGAGGATTCCGCAGATACCGAGGACGCTGCGGACACCGAGGACGCCGAGGGGCCAGCAGACTCTGGCGACACCCGAGGCGTATCTGCGGCGGTTGCGGACAACGCCGATTCCGCTGACGACGACGTGTCGGAGGCTGAGGCCGCACACGACGTGGCGGCGGACGCGGCGAGTGCCGAGATCGCCGACGAGAACGGCGACGCCGAGGACGACAACGCCGACGCCACCCGGTCCTGACGAGCGCTGAGTCACTCTCGCCCGACCGCATCCGTCGCTGGTAGGCAAGGGTGTCTAGGGTGAAGGTGCCCGTCGGGAATCGTGAAGGAGAGGCGTTGGAGCGCTCGTCGCAGGCATCGGCCACCAGGCTTGACTTCGCCACTCCGGTGACGATCGTCGTGCTCGCGTCGGGGTCGGGCACGCTGCTGCAGTCCCTGCTCGACGCGACCCAGCAGGACGACTTCCCGGCCACGATCGTAGCTGTCGGCACCGACAGGGATGGCGTCGTCGCGTTGGATCGCGCGGACCAAGCGGGCATCCCTCGGTTCGTCACCCCGCTGGCGGATTACCCCGACCGGACGAGCTGGGATGCGGCGCTGACCAAAGCGGTGGCGGCCTACCAGCCCGATCTTGTGGTGTCCGCCGGGTTCATGAAGATTCTCGGCTCCGAGTTCCTGAACCATTTCGGCTTCCGAGTCATCAATACCCATCCCGCGTTGTTGCCCGCGTTCCCCGGCATGCACGCCGTGGCCGACGCGCTCGCCGCAGGCGTCAAAGTGACCGGCTCGACTGTGCATTTCGTCGACTCCGGGGTGGACACCGGGCCGATCATCGCGCAGGAAGCCGTCACCATCGAACCGGACGACGACGAAGCGAGCTTGCACGAGCGCATCAAGGCCGTCGAGCGCCGACTGCTCGTCGATGTCGTGGCCGCGCTCGCCCGCCACGGCTGCACCATAACTGGAAGAAAGGTGAGTTTCTCGTGACTGAGCAGGGCACACGTCCCATCAGGCGTGCGCTGGTCGGCGTCTCGGACAAGTCGGGCTTGCTTGAGCTCGCCACCGGCCTGCACGCGGCGGGCGTCGAGATCATCTCTACCGGCGGCACGGCCCGGGTCATCGCGGCGGCAGGCGTCCCGGTTACGCCGGTCGAGGAGGTCACCGGCTTCCCCGAGTCTTTCGACGGCAGAGTGAAGACGCTCCACCCGAGGGTGCACGCCGGGCTGCTCGCCGACACCCGCAAGCAGGAACACCGTGACCAGTTGCGCGAACTGGAGATCACGCCGTTCGATCTGCTCGTCGTGAACCTGTACCCGTTCGAGCAGACCGTCGCCTCCGGCGCGGCGCCGGACGAGTGCGTCGAACAGATCGACATCGGCGGGCCAGCGATGGTGCGCGCCGCCGCGAAGAACCACGCCAGCGTCGCAGTCGTCGTCGACCCCAACCGCTACGACTGGGTGCTCGAACGGGTCCGCGACGGTGGCTTCACCCACGCCGACCGTGCCCGACTCGCCGCAGACGCCTACCGCCACACGGCGTCGTACGACGTCGCGGTCGCCTCCTGGATGGGCAACGTCCTCGCTCCCGAGCCCGGCACCAATTTCCCGTCCTGGATCGGCGCGACATACCGGCGTTCGCACGAACTGCGCTACGGCGAGAACCCGCACCAGCAGGCCGCGCTGTACACCTCGGGCGCGCCAGGCTTGGCCACTGCGGAGCAACTGCACGGCAAGGAGATGTCGTACAACAACTACGTCGACGCGGACTCCGCCATTCGCGCGGCGTATGACCACGAACTTCCCGCCGTCGCGATCATCAAGCACGCCAACCCGTGCGGCATCGCGGTCTCCGAGATCGGCATCGCCGACGCACACCGTAAGGCGCATGCCTGCGACCCGGTCTCGGCATTCGGCGGGGTCATCGCCACCAACCGCGAGGTGACCGTTGACATGGCCGAGCAGGTCGCCGACGTGTTCACCGAGGTCATCATCGCGCCTTCGTACGCGGAGGGTGCGGTGGACATCCTGCAGCGCAAGAAGAACATCCGAATCCTGCGTGGCGTGGCGCCACAGCGGGGCGGTGTCGAGTCGCGTGCGGTGACTGGCGGGCTGCTGGTGCAGTCCTCGGACGCGATCGACGCGGCGGGCGACGACCCGGCGAACTGGACGCTGGCGGCAGGCGATGCCGCTGACGACACCGTGCTCGCCGATCTCGCTTTCGCGTGGCGTGCGGTGCGAGCAGTGAAGTCCAACGCGATTCTGCTCGCCGCCGATGGTGCCTCGGTCGGCGTCGGCATGGGCCAGGTCAACCGGGTGGACTCCTGCCGGCTTGCCGTGGAGCGCGCCGGCGACCGCGCGAAGGGTTCCGTTGCGGCATCAGATGCGTTCTTCCCCTTCCCAGACGGATTGCAAGTGCTGATCGACGGCGGCGTGCGCGCGGTGGTACAGCCGGGCGGCTCGGTGCGCGACCCCGAGGTCGTCGCCGCGGCGGAGGCTGCGGGGCTGACGGTGTACCTGACAGGGACGCGGCACTTCGCGCACTGAGGACGTATCCAGATCTAGCACGGTGAGCGACCGGCGACAGTCACTCGAACGTGTATTCTAGTTCTGACCTGCGCTTTTAGCTGAGATTGGCCTGCGAGTGGTGACACTCGCAGGCTTTTCTCATGTTCCCACTTGACATCGAGTGCCGGGTCGCGTTGACTACATTCATCGAACATAAGTTCGATGAATGGTTGGGTGGCGCCGTCTTCCCCACGGCGGCCGATGGCCACGGCGGTGGTGTGGCCGAGGTGCGCGAGAGGGTGATGTGCGGTGATGAGCGCTCGTTCGCTCATGGTGCCTGACGACACCGACAGTTTTGACGACGCTGACAACACGGTGGCTCAGTTGGCGTCGTTGCCAGGGCTGAACACGGCGAGCGGAATGGCGGCCGACGCTGCGGGAGCGTCGGCCGTGGGGAAGCTGCTCCCCGTGGTGCCCGAACTGACGGACGTGCTGCCCCACCGGGGACTACGCAGGGGCAGCACGGTGTCAGTGATCGGGTCACGGCTGCTGGTGCTGTCGTTGCTGGCCGAGGCCACGGCGCGGGGGTCGTGGGCGGCGGTCGTCGGGATGCCTGACCTTGGGGTGGTAGCGGCGGCCGAGCTCGGCGTCGAGGTGAGCAGGCTGGCTCTTGTGCCTGCGCCTGGCGTCGAGCTCGTGCCAGCCGTCGCCGCGCTGCTGGACGGGGTGGACCTCGTCGTCGTCGGTCGTGGCGTGACCGGTCGCGCCGCGAGGCAACTGTCGGCGCGAGCACGGCACCGGGGCGCTGTGCTCATCGCGGCGGGGGTCTGGCCGGGGGTCGACGTCGAGTTGCGGTGCGAAGGAGGCCAGTGGTCCGGGCTGGGGACGTTCGGGCACGGGTACCTCAGCGAGCGGGAGGTCGCCGTCCACCGCAGCGGTAGGGGATCGGCGGTGCGGCCCGTGACGACGCGGCTCATGGCGCCGGGGTCTGCGGGGCGACTCGCCCGTCCTGGCACGACAGAAACCGAACCGATGCTGGAAGCGGGGTGAGTGCGCTGTCCGAGGGAGAAGCGGCCCGGCTGCTGGTGGTGTGGTGCCCGGACTGGCCGGTCACGGCGGCGAGTGTGGCCGCCGGGATTCCGGTGCACCACCCCGCTGCGGTGTTCTCGGCGAACCGTGTCGTCGCGTGCTCGGCGACGGCACGCAGCAACGGGGTGCGTCGGGAGATGCGGCGCAGGGAAGCGCAGGCCTGCTGCCCTGACCTGGCGGTGCTCGGGGTGGATCCGTCGCGGGACGCGCGGTTGTTCGAGCCGGTCGCGGCAGCGGTGGAGGAGCTGGTCGTGGGGGTCGAGGTGGTCCGGTCCGGTGTGGTCGCGGCGCCTGCGGTGGGTGCCGTCAACTACTTCGGCGGTGAGCATGAGTTGATCGAGCGGTTGGTCGACCACGTGTCCGGCAGGACGGGGCTGGAGTGTCAGGTCGGCATCGCGGACGGACTGTTCACCGCAGTCCTCGCCGCCCGCAGGGGTGTGGTGGTCGAGCCGGGCACGGCGGCAAGCTTCCTCGGCCCGTTGTCGATAACCGAGCTGGTAAACGCCTCGCCCACGGAGGATCACGGTGAGTTGGTGGACTTGCTGCGACGGCTGGGGCTGCGCACTCTCGGGCAGTTCGCCGAGCTGCCGGAACGGACGGTGTCCTCGCGTTTCGGTCGTGTCGGCATGATCGCGCACCGATTCGCGCGGGGGCTGTCCGAACGACCGATCGACAGAAGACGGCCGCCGGAGGAGCTGGCGGTGGTCGAGACGTTCGACCCGCCACTCGACAGAGTCGACGCCGCGGCGTTCGTAGCGAAGATCCTGGCCGGGGAGTTGCACACCGAACTGCGTGGCCGCGATCTCGCATGCACTCAGCTCGGTATTTATGTCCTCACCGAGACCGGGGAAGAGCGAGGACACTCGTGGCGGTGTGCGGAGCCGGTCAGTGAAAACGGCATCGCTGACCGAATGCGTTGGCAGTTCGACATCTGGTTGCGCATTGCTCCTACGGAGGGGCCGAAGAGCACGCTGAGCAGCGGGGTCGTGAAGCTGTGGTTGCAGCCGGAGGAGTTGGTCAACGCGAGCACCCTGCAACGCGGGTTGTGGCGCTCCGGCGGTGGGGATGCCGACGCTGACGAGCGCGCCGGTCGTGCGCTGGTCCGGGTGCAGGGGCTGCTCGGTCCGACGGCGGTGTGTACCCCGGTGCTGGTGGGCGGGCGCGGGCCGGGTGAGCGGGTGCGGCTGGTGCCGTGGGGCGATCCGCGCGACGACGTCGATGAACGTCCGTGGCCGGGCAGGCTGCCTTCGCCGTCGCCCGCCACGGTGTTCGCGGAGCAGATTGAGGTCGTCGTGGTCGACAAGCGGGGTCGACCCGTCGTGGTGACCGAACGCAGCCAACTGACCAGCCCGCCGCGCCAGATCGAGGTGACGGGCCGCTCCTCGCAGCACGTCCATGGGTGGGCAGGCCCGTGGCCGGTGGACGAACGCTGGTGGGACCCGCACGGCGACGGCCTGCGGGCACGGGTGCAGGTCGTGGTCGACAAGGGCGATGCCCTGTTGTTGCAGTTCCGGGCGCACACGCGGCCGCATTGGATCGTCGAAGGGGAGTACACCTGATGGGGTGGAGTAATCCGCCGATGCGCTGGTCCGAGCTGGAGCGGGCCTTGTCCGGGCGGTCCGAGCCCGACGTCATCGGGGACGGGTCGGACAGTCCGGCGTGGACCCGCCGTCGCGAGGGCTACTTCCGGCCGGACCACCTCGCTGACCTGCGGGCAGAAGGCCAGGCGGGCAGCGACTGCCGGGTGCCCTACGCGGAGCTGCACTGTCACTCCAACTTCAGTTTCCTCGACGGCGCGAGTCATCCCGAGGAGCTGGTCGAGGAGGCGTCCCGGCTCGGGCTGGACGCGATCGCCCTCACCGACCACGACGGCATGTACGGGGTCGTGCGGTTCGCGCAAGCCGCGCGGGAGCTGGGTGTCCGCACCGTCTACGGCGCCGAGCTGAGCCTGGAGCTGTCCGCGCCGCAGAACGGCGTCGCGGACCCCGAGGGCGAACATCTGTTGCTGCTGGCCCGCAACGAACGCGGCTACGCCAGCCTGTGCCGCGCCATCACGGCGGGTCAGCTCGCCGGACACGACGGTGGCGACACCCGTACCGAGAAAGGCAGACCGATCTACCGCATCGACGAGGTCGCCGAGCAGGTGGCGGGCGACTGCGTCGTGCTGACCGGGTGTCGCAAGGGGCCGGTTCGCTCGGCGCTCTCGGACACCGACCCGACGTCCGGTTACCGCGCGGCGGCGGGCAGGTTGCGGCGGCTCACCGACCTGTTCGGGAAGGACAACGTCTACGTCGAGCTGTTCGATCACGGCCTGCCCACCGACAGCACACGCAACGACGACATGGCCACCCTCGCCGCCGAGTTCGGCCTGCCGACGGTGGCCACCTCGGTCGCGCACTACGCCGCACCGCATCGGGGACGTCTCGCCGCAGCGCTCGCCGCGATCAGAGCGCGGCGCAGTCTCGACGACATGGACGGCTGGCTATCTCCTGCTGCTGGCGCTCACCTGCGGTCAGGGGCGGAGATGCGACGTCGGTTCGCTCGTTATCCCGGCGCGGTGCAACGCGCCGCGCTGCTCGGCGTCGAGCTGGCGTTTGACCTGACGCACAACGCGCCGGAGCTGCCGCCGTTCGACGTCCCCGACGGCCACACCGAGGCCAGCTACCTGCGCTGGCTGACCTACGAAGGCGCGTACCAGCACTACGGCTATCGCTACGACAACCCGAAGCCCTACGAACAGCTCGAACGCGAACTGAGGATCATCACGGAGCTGAACTTCCCCGGGTACTTCCTGATCGTCGCCGACATCGTCCGGTTCTGCCGGGAGAACGGCATCCTCTGCCAGGGCCGTGGCTCCGCCGCGAACTCGGCGGTCTGCTACGCGCTCGGTGTCACCAAAGTGGACCCGGTGCGCTGGAGACTGCTGTTCGAACGGTTCCTCGCGCCCGAGCGAGACGGCCCGCCGGACATCGACATCGACATCGAGTCGGACCGCCGCGAAGAGGTCATCCAGTACGTCTACGCCAAACACGGCAGGCTGCGAGCGGCGCAGGTCGCCAACGTCATCACCTATCGCGCCCGTTCTGCGGTGCGCGACATCGCGGGTGCGTTCGGTTACTCGCCGGGGCAGCAGGACGCCTGGAGCAAGCAGATCGACCGCTGGACGTCGACACGGGCACACACCGGCGACGACATCCCGGAGCCGGTCGTCGCGCTCGCGAACGAACTGGGCGACTTCCCGCGTCACCTGGGCATTCACTCCGGCGGCATGGTGCTCGCCGATCGGCCGGTGAGCGAGGTGTGTCCGGTGGAGTGGGCGCGCATGGCCGACCGCAGCGTGTTGCAGTGGGACAAGGACGACTGCGCCGCCGCTGGCCTTGTCAAGTTCGACCTGCTCGGGCTCGGGATGCTCTCCGCCGTCCGGTACGCGGTCGAGATGGTGCGCGAGCACGAAGGCGTCGAGCTCGACCTCGCACACCTCGACCTGGAGGACCCCAACGTCTACGACATGCTGTGCCGCGCCGACGCCATCGGCGTGTTCCAGGTGGAAAGCCGTGCGCAGTTGGCGACGTTGCCCCGGCTCAGCCCGCGCAAGCTCTACGACCTCGCCGTCGAGGTGGCGCTGATCCGGCCCGGCCCGATCCAGGGCGGCTCGGTGCATCCGTACATCCGCAGGCACAACGGCGAGGAGCCCATCACCTTCGACCATCCGCTGACCAGGAACGCGCTGGAGAAGACCCACGGCGTGCCGCTGTTCCAGGAGCAGTTGATGCAGCTTGCGGTGGACGTGGCGGACTTCAGCCCCGGCGAGGCGGACGAGCTGCGCCGGGCGATGGGCGCGAAACGGTCGGCGCGCAAGATGGAGCGGCTGCGGCAGCGCTTCCACGACGGCGCGGCCGCCAACGGCGTGCCACCCGATGTCGCCGAGCGGATCTACGACAAGCTGCTGGCGTTCGCGAACTTCGGCTTCCCGGAAAGTCACGCGCTCAGCTTCGCGTACCTGGTCTTCACCAGCGCGTACCTGAAGTACTACCACACGGCGGCGTTCTGTGCGGCGTTGCTGAAGGCGCAGCCGATGGGGTTCTACTCGCCGCAGTCGTTGGTCGCCGACGCGCGCAGGCACGGCGTCATCGTGCGGGGAAGTTGTGTCAACGCCAGCCTGGCGGACGCCACGCTGGAGCCGGCCTCGGCGGACGATGCCACGCCTGCGGTGCGGATTGGGCTGTCCGCGGTGCGCACCATCGGGCAGCGGGTGGCGGAACAGATCGTGGCGGAACGGCAGCGCAACGGGGCGTTCGCCAGCATGGCCGACCTGGCGCGGCGGGTTCGGCTGCGCACGCCGCAGGTCGAGGCGCTTGCGACGGCGGGGGCGTTCGGGTGCTTCGAGCAGGACCGTCGGCAGGCGCTGTGGTCGGCGGGCGCGGTCGCGACCGAACGGCCGGAGAAACTGCCCGGCAGCGGGGTCGGGGTGGACTCGCCGCCGCTGCCAGGGATGCAGGACTGGGAGCGCGCCCAAGCCGACGTCTGGGCGATGGGCGTGTCACCCGACAGCTTCCCGACGCAGTTTCTGCGGGACCGGTTGGACCGGCTCGGTGTCGTTCCCGCCGCGAAGCTCGCTGAGGTGCCGCACGGCACTCGGGTGCTCATCGGCGGTGCGGTGACACACCGGCAGCGGCCCGCGACTGCCAGCGGCGTCACGTTCCTCAACATCGAGGACGAGACCGGCATGGTCAACGTGGTCTGCTCGCCGGGGCTCTGGTCCCGCTACCGGAAGGTGGCGCGGTCCAGCCCTGCGCTGCTGGTGCGGGGCGTTGTCGAGCACGCTGACCACGGCAAGGGCGTCGTCAGCGTCCTCGCCGACCGGCTCCAGCACCTCGACGTCCGCATCCCGATGAGGTCCCGCGACTTCCGCTGACGCCAGCGCCCCAAACGTCGTGTCCCGCGTTCCCGACGCTGTGTTCCCCGTTCCCGACGTTGTGTTCCGCGTTCCGGACGTCGTGTTCGCCATTCCTGCCAGCCTGTCGTACCGGTGTGCCACGCTGAGCGGGTGCAGGAAGAGGATGCGGACGACACCGAGGTCGGTGAGGACTACCGGGACGCGGCGTTGCCTGGTCAGCGGTGGCAGGATCGGCACTTCGTCCGCTGCGACTTCACGGACGCGGACCTGCGCGGCCTGAACACCACCAACTGCACCTTCACCGAGTGCGACTTCACTCGTGCGGACCTTGGCGAGTCGTCGCACACGACCGCCGCGATCCGTGCGTGCGTGTTGGACCGCGCTGTTTTGGCCGACAGCACGTGGCGCGGGTGCACGTGGTTGGGCTCGGTTTTCATCGAGTGCAGGCTGCGGCCGATCACCCTGGTGGACACGGACCTGACGCTTGTCAGCCTCGCTGGTGCCGACCTCCGCGAAACCAACCTGGCTGGGCTCCGTCTCCGCGAGGCCAACCTGATCGAGACAGATCTCCGCCGCTGCGACCTACGAGAGGCCGACCTCACCGGCGCGCGGCTCCTCGACACGCGGCTAGACCATGCCGACCTGCGAGCGGCCAAGCTCGACGCCGACGGTCTCGTGCACGCCAACCTGTGCGGCGCGGCCGTCGATGTCGACATGGCTGTCTCCTACGCGGCAGCCAACGGTCTGAAGATCGACTTCTCATCGACCGGCCCCACGCCGTGAACGCCGAACACGGCGTCAGGCGGGCGGCTCACCGGGGTCGAGCTCGACAAGGACGCCGTCCGCGACGAGGTCTTCGATGGCGGCGGGCAGGATGTACGCCGTGCCACCGCCGGGCTGGCTGAACCACGGGATCGCGTCGCCAGCCAACGTCTCGATCGGACGTTGCACCCGGTACACATGGTACGGGCGGTTCACCCATTCCGGCACCAGCGACCGTTCCTCGAACGGGGTGCCTGCCGCGTAGGTCAGGTTGCCGTCCGGGTGGCCGAACCGGTCGATCTCGCTGCCGATGGGCAGGTCCTCCATCTGCTTGCCCCGGAACAGCGTCAGCGGTGGCTCACCGGGCAGCGGCTGGATCGGCCAGTTCCCCGGCTGCGACGGCGCACCACCGGACGACGCATCCGCCGCACCGGCGGGCGTGCCCGACGGCGGCGTCCCCTGCCGGGACGCCGGGGGTTGGAACGTCGTCGACGCCGCGTCCGGGCTCGCGGGCGGTGTCACCGTGGTCGGCTGTGACGCGCCGGACGACACGGGAGCACTCGACGGTGGCGCGTCGGCAGGGGACTGTGCCATCGCCGGAACACCGGCCGACCCAACAGGCCGCGTCACCATCGTCGGCTGCGGCGCACTGGATGCCACGCCGGACGGCGGTGCCGACAGCGCGTCGCCGACGTCGCGGTGGGTCCCGTTCGCCCCGGGCTGCTCGTCCGTCACGTCGACACCATCGCCGTGGCCCGGCACGTCCCGGTCGGGGTCGCCGGCCCCGTGAACGTCGACCGCAGACGTCTCCGTTCGCGCAGGCTCAAGCAGCAGCTTGCCCAGCATGAATGCCGCCGCGTCCTCGGCGTCGCCGAACACCGACGGGTTGGTCAGCGTGTCGTCGTACCAGCCGACCCGCCAACCTTGCTCGACGTACTCGATGCTCCAGCCGTGCGTCGCCGGTTCGCCGATGCGGTAGTGGCTGGCTGGCACATCGAGGTCGCGCAGCATCGTGCGCATTCGCGTGATCGCGGGCTCGTCCGCGTAGGCGTGGTCGGCGACGTCGTCCGCGATGGCGTCTTCGCCCCCGACGTCCCCGAAACCCTCAATGCCTTCAGCATCCCCAACGCGGTCGACGCGATCGACGTCGTAGTCCTCGAACCCATCGTCGTCGGCCGCGTCGCGCGGGTCGAAGTACTGCGTGCTGGTCGACGTCAGCGCCGCCGGGTCGGGATGCGGCGGCTCCGCGGGCCGGGAGTCCTCGTGATCATCGAACCGGCGATCATCGAACCAGGGCTCGTCGAATCCGGCTTCCTCGGCACGGACGTCGTCGTAGCCCGGCCGGTCGAACTGCGGCTCATCGAACGGCGGCGCCTCGCCGTGCTCCACGTCGACCGCCGCCTCGGCATCCGACAGCGCATCCGACTCGGCGCCCTCCGCGACCTCGGCGTCGACGTCATCAGCGGGTGCCTCCGGTTGCCCGGTCAGGTCTGCCGGTGCCTGCCATACCTCGGTGAGTTCGGTGGCGTCCGGCGGGGGTGCGCCGAGATCGGCGGGCGTATGCCAGACCTGCGTCTCCTCCAGCGCGTCGGGCGGTGGGCCCGCGCCGTTCTCGGGCGTGCGCCGCCACGGCGGGTCCATCGGCGCTCCGGCGGGCGCGTGCGTCGACGGCGTCGTGGCCATCCCAGTTGCCATCCCAGGGGCGACCCCAGGTGCCATCCCGGGCGCTGCCCCAGGAACCGCTCCGGGCGGCGCGCCGTGACCAGGCACGGCGCCTCGGGGATCCGGCGGCTGCCCACCGTCGCCATGGGTCAGGTAGTCGTGCGCGGCGGCGCGCTGCTCGTCGGGCACGCGCGGCACCTGGTATCGGTTGTTCCGGATGTGCTCGACCAGCTCGGCTTCCGGCGCGATGCCGTACTCCTGCAGGTAGTAGTTCACCGCGGCAGGCCAGATCCAGGTGCCGTCGCTGTGGAACGCGACGGGGACGCGCGCTTCCGGGTTGGGCGCCAGCCGGTCGATGTCGTAGCCGCGGCCAGGGAGCACCACCGGTGCGCCACCGAGATACGACAGCACGTGGTCCTGCTCGGCGACGTTCAGCTCCTGGCGTTCGATCACCGGACGGCCCACCTGGTTCGTGCCGTCGAAGATCCGCGCGAAGCGGAAGTGCGGCCCCGCTGTCTCCGGGCCGACGCCGGAGAGGCGATCCATCAGCCAGTCCGGGATGTTCTCATCCGTCCGGGGGAACATCCGCAGCTCGTCGGCGTACGCCTGCGGCGGCGGGAGCTGCCGCCACTGCGGCTCCTCCCTGTCGTACTCCAGGTTGTAGCTCGCGGGCGCGTCCAAGGAGTAGTGGGCGTTGAACCAGGTGCCTCTCTCCTCGCGGTACATGCCAGCGCGCAGCCGGTTGAACAGCGTGGCGATGTCCTGCGTCGCCACCCATTCCTGCTGACCGCCGTCCGCAAGCGTTACCTCGCCCTCGAGTTCGTGGTACCTGCCGACCGTGCGGTAGTGCGCCGTGATGCGCTGCCAGTCACGGGGCGCCGTCCGCAGCAGGGCGAGACCGATCTGCTTGACCAGTGTGTCCTGCTCTGTCGCGTTGAGCTGAGTCGCGTGTGCCACCTGAACATCTTGACGTGAAAACGAGTGGTTCGCACACGAAGGTCCCAGGATCACAGCATCGGAGCAAGTAGATGCACTTGCAGTAGTCGTTGCCGTTACGGTGGCGTAGCCGGTGCTGCGGCGAAACGCGGAGGGCTGCGCGTCGGTATGGGGGATCAGGAAGGACAGGTGAAGGGTGATCGCCACGGTCAGCCGCAGTGGCACGCGGCCGAAGGCGCTCGGGGTCACGCTGGCGTCCGTCGCCGGTTTCGCGATCGCGATCCAGTCTCGGATCAACGGCCAACTCGCCGTTGACCTGGGGGATTCCCTGCTCGCCGCGCTCATCTCGTTCGGCGGCGGACTCACCGTGCTCGTGGTGCTCCTCGTGCTCTCGCGCGGCATGCGCGCCGGGGTCGCGCGGCTCCGTGGCGCCCTCGGCGCCGGCAGGCTCCGGCACTGGTATCTGCTCGGCGGTGTCGGCGGCGCGGCGATGATCTTCAGCCAGTCGTTGACGGTCGGTGTACTCGGTGTGGCCAGCTTCACCGTGGGCGTCGTCACCGGCCAGACGGTGAGCGGGTTGTTCGTGGATCGCGTTGGCCTCGGACCGGCTGGCAAGCGGCCGATCAGCGCGGTGCGACTGCTTGGTACCGGGCTGATGCTCGTCTCGGTCGTCGTGACGACGTGGGGCGGCATCGCGATCGCGGGCAGCCGCGCGTGGCTGTTGATCTTCCCGATCATCGGCGGCTTCGCGGTCGCGGTTCAGCAGGCGATCAACGGCCACGTCGGCGCGACGGCGGACAACCCGTTCGTCGCGGCGCTGGTCAACTTCACGGTCGGCACCACGGTGCTCGGCGTGAGCTGGCTTGCCACCGCGCCGCTGCGGGACGACGTCGTCGAGTTCCCGACGAACCCGCTGCTCTACGTCGGCGGCATCGTCGGGATCGGGTTCATCGCGACCGCCGCGCTCGTGGTGCGCTGGATCGGGGTGCTGCTGCTCGGGCTCGCCTCCATCGCGGGCCAGCTGCTCGCCTCGATCGCCCTGGACGTCGCCCTGCCCGCGCACGCAGGTGGCCTCGCGGCGAGCACGTTCGTCGGCGCGGCGTTGGCGCTGGTCGCGATCGGGGTCGCCTCGCTGCCGGGGCGCACCATGGCTTTGCGAGAATGAGCACCCCCGACCTCACGGAGAGGAACCAAGCTGTGGCCACGGTGCTGGACGGCAAGGCGACCAAGGACGCGATCTTCGCCGAGCTCACGGGCAGAGTCGCCGCGCTGACCGAGCGCGGCATGACTCCCGGCCTTGCCACCGTGCTGGTCGGTGAGGACCCCGGCTCGCATTCCTACGTCCGCTCGAAGCACCGCGACAGCGCGCAGGTCGGCGTGACGTCGATCCGCCGCGACCTGCCGGAGGATACGACGCAGGCCGAGCTGGAGAAGGTCGTCGACGAACTCAACGCCGACCCGGCCTGCACCGGCTACATCGTGCAGCTCCCGCTGCCGAAGCACATCGACACCGGCGCGATCCTGGACCGCATCGACCCCGCCAAGGACGCCGACGGGCTCGCCCCCGTCAGCCTCGGCAAGCTGGTGCTTAACGAGCAGGCCCCGCTGCCATGCACGCCGCGCGGCATCGTCGAGCTGCTGCGCCGCTACGACGTCCCGATCGAGGGCACGCACGTCGCCGTCGTCGGCAGGGGCATCACCGTTGGCCGCACACTCGGGCTGCTGCTGACGCGGCGCTCGGAGAACGCCACCGTCACGCTCTGCCACACCGGCACGCGTGACCTCGCCGCCGAGACCCGCCGTGCGGACATCGTCGTCGCGGCGGCCGGGGTGCCGCACCTGATCACGCCGGACATGGTCAAGCCGGGCGCCGCCGTGCTCGACGTCGGCGTCTCCCGCGTCGACGGCACGCTGACCGGCGATGTCGCCCCTGGTGTTGACGACGTCGCCGAGTATCTCTCGCCGAACCCGGGCGGGGTCGGCCCGATGACGCGGGCGATGCTCGTCACCAACGTCGTCGAGGCCGCCGAGCGCGCGGCCGGGATCGCGAGCTGACGATGTCCGCCAAGCGCGCGTCAGAGCAACTGCTCGCGCATCTGCCGTTCGGGCTGGTCCTCGCCATCGTCGCCGGGGGGTTCCTGCGTATCGCGCAGTATCACTGGCGCGAGGGCACGGTGCTGATCGCGGGCGCGCTGCTCGTCGCCGCCGTGCTGCGCGGGGTCCTGACGCCGGAAAGGGCCGGGCTGCTGGTCATCAGGGGGCGCGCCGTCGACGTGCTCGCCTACACCGCGTTCGGTGCGTTGATCTTGTTCGTGTCGTTGACGATCGCGAAGGGGCCGACCAGCTAGCTGCGGCTAACGCTGCTCGTCTGGACCGAGGACTTCGCAGTCCGGTCCGGGGTACATCAGGCTCTCGTGCCCGTCGGAGAAGCGCACCAGGAACGGCGGGTTGCCGTCCTCGCCGCGCACCTCGACGATCTCGCCGTGTTGCTCACCGGATCCCACCGTCCTGCCGTGTACCAGGATCCGGTCTCCTGCTGTCGCATGCATGACTGACCACCTCCGGTTTTCAGGGTAGGAGCAGGCGCGGGTTGCGTCGATGGGGACGATTACTCCAGCCCCGCTCAGCCGTAGAGAGCACCCGGCTGGGTGCACGATTTGCCCGCGAGTGGCACCAGGCGCAGGCTCGGAAGTGGGCGACAACGCCCACACGCAACCACCGATTCAAGGAGGCGGAGAGCCATGGCGGCCTGTGAGGTCTGCGGTAACGACTACTGGATGTCGTTCGAGGTGCGCACCAAGAGTGGCGACGTCCACACGTTCGACAGCATCGAGTGCGCGGCGCAGCGGATCGCGCCGGTGTGCGAGCACTGCCAATGCCGAATCCTCGGCCACGGTGTCGAGGTCGACGGCCGGTTCTTCTGCTGTGCGCACTGCGCGCGCACCAGCGTGAGCAAGGGCGCGGAAATTCGCGACGCCGTTGGCGCGCAGCCCGGCTGAGTTCCACCGCCAGGAGGGGCGTGAAGCCCCAGGTCGACGCCGGGATCGGTGCCGGTCAGCTGTCCGTGGGGACGGGATTTGTCTTGCGCGCTGCTCTGCTGAAAGACTGAGATTCGTCACGTGTGACACCACGACAGGCGATTTACCAGTACGCTTGTCCCGTTAACCAGAGCAGTTACCACGCACGCGAAGATCCGCGGAGGGTTGCTTGCCGGGTCCACCCGAACCGTGTGACCCGTGGGTGACCCGCGACCAAGAGTGAAGGAGCACCTGGCGCTCATGTCGAAGATCAAGGTCCAGGGGACCGTCGTAGAACTCGACGGCGACGAGATGACCCGCATCATCTGGCAGTTCATCAAAGACAAGTTGATCCATCCGTACCTGGACATCAACCTTGAGTACTACGACTTGAGCATCGAGGAGCGCGACCGCACCGACGACCAGGTCACGGTCGACGCGGCCAAGGCGATCGCCAAGCACGGCGCGGGCGTCAAGTGCGCGACGATCACCCCTGACGAGGCGCGAGTAGAAGAGTTCGGCCTCAAGAAGATGTGGCGCAGCCCAAACGGCACCATCCGAAACATTCTCGGTGGTGTCGTTTTTCGTGAGCCGATCATCATCTCGACCATCCCTCGGCTCGTGCCAGGCTGGACCAAGCCGATCATCATCGGCCGTCACGCCCACGGTGACCAGTACAAGGCCACCGACTTCAAGGTGCCTGGCCCCGGCACCGTGACCATCACCTACACCCCGGACGACGGCTCGGAGCCGATGGAGTTCGAGGTCGCCCGCTACCCGGAGGGCGGCGGCGTCGCGATGGGGATGTACAACTACCGCAAGTCCATTGAGGACTTCGCGCGGGCGTCGCTGCAGTACGGCCTCGACCGGGGCATGCCGGTGTACCTGTCGACGAAGAACACCATCCTCAAGGCGTACGATGGCATGTTCAAGGACGTCTTCCAGGAGATTTACGAGAAGGAGTTCAAGGCGGACTTCGACGCCAAGGGCCTGACCTACGAGCACCGCCTGATCGACGACATGGTCGCCGCATCGCTCAAGTGGGAGGGCGGCTACGTCTGGGCCTGCAAGAACTACGACGGCGACGTGCAGTCCGACACGGTGGCGCAGGGCTTCGGCTCGCTCGGCCTGATGACATCGGTGCTGCGGACGCCGGACGGCAAGATCGTGGAGGCCGAGGCGGCGCACGGCACCGTGACCAGGCACTACCGGCAGCACCAGAAGGGCAAGCCGACGTCGACCAACCCGATCGCGTCGATCTTCGCGTGGACGCGCGGCATCGAGCACCGGGGCAAGCTGGACGGCACTCCCGAGGTCGTCGACTTCGCGCACAAGCTGGAGCAGGTCGTCATCGAGACGGTCGAGAGCGGCAAGATGACCAAAGACCTCGCGCTGCTCGTCGGCAAGGACTCGGCGTACCAGACGACCGAGGAATTCCTCAACACGCTGGACGAGAACCTGCAGAAGAAGATGGCGCAGGGCTGAGCCCGGCGCGCGGCGCGTCCGGGCTGGTCGCTCTGGGCGCGCCGCCCGTGAGTGGCACTCACGACCGGGTGGAGGTTTCGTCTTCGTGTCCCATCGGGGACGCGATAGTTGCTATACCTGGAGTGCGTCATCAGTCGCAGCGGGTCGCGAGGAGCACGGGTGTTATTGGGCATACCGAAGCGCACTTTGATCATTACCGCCGTGCTGGCAGGCGTCTTTTTCGTCTACCTCCTCGGTGACGAGCGCAGGGGCATCGGCGACATCGACGTCGGGGGCTCGGCGGAGCCGGGATGCCAGTTCACGGTGTCGGCGGACGTGCTGAACGTGCGCAGCGCCCCGTCGACGGACGCCGACGTCATAGACAAGGTCACGCGGGACGAGACCGTTGCCGCCAGCTCGACCGTGCGGAAGGGCTTCCGCAAACTCGGCGACGAGCGGTGGGTGGCGAAGGAGTTCCTGACGCCGGTGTCTGGCGCGTCCTGCGGGTAGACGGACGTCGATCGGCGCCGGTAGCTGCTGCGCGTCGTGTCGGTGGTCGCCGGTAGGGTCTGCGGCGTGCTTACCGTGTCGACCGTGAACGTCAACGGCCTGCGTGCGGCCGCGAAGAAGGGCTACGTCGAGTGGCTGGCCGCCGCCGAGGCCGACGTCGTCTGCCTGCAAGAAGTGCGTGCCGAGCGCGAGCAACTGCCAGACCACGTCGTCGCGCCGGAGGGCTGGCACGCCGCGTTCGCGTCCGCTGCCGACAAGGGCAGGGCCGGGGTCGGCGTGCTGTCGCGGGCGGAGCCGACGTCGGTGCGGGTCGGCTTCGGCGACCCGGAGTTCGACACGTCGGGCCGCTACTTGGAGTGCGAGTACGACACGCTGATCGCGGCGAGCGTATACCTGCCGAGCGGGGAGGTCGGTACGCCGAGGCAGGCGGAGAAGGAGCGCTTCATGGGGGCGTTCCTGCTGCACCTCACGCAGTTGCGCCAGCGCGCCGATGCGGCGGGCAAGGAGGTCGTTGTCGTCGGTGACTACAACATCGCGCACACCGAGGCGGACCTGAAGAACTGGAAGGGCAACCGGACCAACTCCGGGTTCCTGCCCGAGGAGCGGGAGTGGTTCTCGCGGGTGCTGGACGGCGCGGGCTACGTCGACCTGCAGCGATCGATGCAGCCGGAAGGCCCCGGCCCGTACTCGTGGTGGTCCTACCGGGGCAAGGCCTTCGACAACGACGCCGGCTGGCGGATCGACTACGTGCTCGCCTCGCCCGGCCTTGCGGCGAAGGCCGTCGAGGCGCGAGTGGAACGCGCGCCGAGCTACGACAAGCGCTGGTCCGACCACGCCCCCGTCACGGCGGTGTTCGACTGCGCGGGGCTCTAGGGGCGGCTGGACGCTGCGCGGGCCCGGCTCTGGCTTGCGGGGCGCTGCGGTCGGTGTCGGCGCGCCCCCGGCTTCGCGCGCCACGCGGCCGCCCGACATCGCCAGGGATATTGCGCGACCCGTGCCGGACCTGTGCCTGTTTGTCGCTTTCTCAGCGCAATTTGCCTGGTGAAGTCAGGCTGCGCTGCTCGTTCAGGAGCGCGCGACGCGCTTGAGCCACGCCTCGGTGTTGGTGAGGAGGCGAGCCACCGTCGCGCTGTCGTACCGGGCGATGTCCTCGGACTTGGCGGCATGGGCCATCGCATCCAGCAGGCCATCGGCCTGGCGCGTGATCTCCTCCCGAAGCCAGTCTCGGTCCACGTGCAACCTCGTCGCGAACCGTGCCCAGTCGTCTACCGAGACCGCTGCCGCGCGGAAGCTCCCGTTCACCGCCATGGACAGGTCGTTGCCAGCCCCGTCGGTGTAGGCCAGATGAGAGTTGAGGTCGTACAACGGAGCCAGCCGGATGTCCGCGCCGCTGAGCAGGAGTGAGTAGTTGCGCGCGTGACCGTCGGTCGCGCAGGTGAGCCAGTTGAAGATCAGCGCCTGGGCGAAGCGGCGAGTGTCATCCTCCGGTTTACCGTTCGTCTGTTGGATGAGATCGGCGATGGTGGCCGCGCTTGGGCCGCCCTGGCTTTCGTACTTGCGGTCCGGCCACACGGCCAACGCCTGGCACATGTCCTCTTGGTGCACGCGCTGCCACCGCCTGTTCGACCGCTGGATCCGGTCGTAGCGCGTGACCACGATGCCCCGCTCGTCGTCGAACTCCTCGATGGCACAGCGTGCGGCACGCAGGCCGAGGCCGGTGGCGGTTCGCAGCGTCACTGCCTCGACCAGATCCTGGTCGGCCATGCCGGGGATCGGCGGCTTGACGATGTGGGTCGACGGGACGGCGCCAGATGGATCACTCCAGCCTTGATCTGACCGGTGCAGGGCGATCTTTGCCTGTGCGCCTGCCAGGGAAAATTTGCCGTTCGAGCCCTCCTTCACGGAGACCGGAAGATCGGCCCTGGCGCGCCGGAGCATCTCGGCCACCTCGCCGGAGTCGAGAGCGTCAAGGTCTCCCCGCCCGTCAAGAACGGCCTGAA
This sequence comes from Actinophytocola sp., assembly GCA_009377475.1. Taxonomy (GTDB): domain Bacteria; phylum Actinomycetota; class Actinomycetes; order Mycobacteriales; family Pseudonocardiaceae; genus Haloechinothrix_A. The sequence goes on along the minus strand of WHTY01000012.1, from coordinate 25,430 downwards.
GGCGATCGGGTCGTACGAACTGCGCAGCGCCTGCGACGTCCTCGCCGACGTGCCGAAGAAGGGAGAACGGGCTGGTGTCGGCGATCCCGAACCGGCGGCGCCACTGACGCAACAGCTCCGGCCGGTCGGGAAGCAGTCCCTGCAGCCACGGCACCAGCAAGGCTTCCCGATACCTGCCTGACGGTCCTGGCATCGACACGGAGAGGGGAGTGAATCGTCCGGTGCTCGAGTCCTCGTAGCGCAGGCGCATCCGTCGCTTTCCCGAGCGCTGGACATCGCCAATCACGCGGCCATTCATGACGACGTGGAGGAAGTGTTCCGTCGCGCCGTTCATGCGTCGACGCCATCGAGCAGCGCATCCAGGTCGACGGGCTCCTCCTCGTCGGCCGGTGCGGGCGGCGCAGGGCGCGACAACGTCACCGAGACGTCCAGTGCGGCTACGATCCGCATGACCATGTCGAGCGGTGCCGAGGATTTCGCGCCCATCTCGAAGGCGCTCAGCCACTGGCGGCTGACGCCGACCAGTTGCGCCAGCGCGGACTGCGTGATGCCTTCGGCCAGCCGGGCCTCGCGCAAGGCCGCGCCCAGGTCGTCGGGTCGCGTCACGCGGATTGTCGCCATATGACGACAATAGCATTTGTCGCCATATGACGACATCGTCCAACGCGGTTGCCTCGGCTTCGCCGGGGATATTGCGCGATATGGACTAGTTTCGTGCACGTTTGTCTGTTTTCGGGGGCAATTTGCCTGGCGAAGTCAGCACTGGCGTGTTGTGACTGCGCCGGAAGGCAGCACTGTCCGGGAGCGGACAATTGTGCTGCGCGGCATGCGGTGAGCATGATTGGCTTGCCCGGGTTGTCCGCTGTCTGGCAGGGAGCGTGTGCATGAGTGCGTCCGTGGAACCGGTTGCGAGGCTGACGTCGTTGTCCCAAGGTGCGGGATGCGCGTGCAAGCTGCCGTTGTCCAAACTGGAGTCGCTGTTCTCCACGTTCGGCACCAACCTGGGAACGGCCACGGGCGATCTGCTCGTCGGCGCCCTGGAGGGCGACGACGCCGCCGTTTATCGGCTCGATGACGAGCGCGCCATCATCCTGACCACCGACTTCTTCACGCCGATCGTCGACGACGCGCGTGACTGGGGCCGGATCGCCGCCGCCAACGCGCTGTCCGACGTCTACGCCATGGGCGGCACGCCGCTGATCGCCGTCAACCTCACGGCGTGGCCCGCCAATGACCTCCCGATGGACATGCTCGGCGACGTCCTCGCGGGCGGCTCGTCGATCGCGGACGAGGCTGGCTGCCTCGTCGTCGGCGGGCACACCATCGATGACCCGATCCCCAAGTACGGCATGGCCGTCGTCGGCATGGCGCACCCGGACAAGTTGTTCCAGATCGACCAGCTCGTCGCGGGCCAGACGCTCGTGCTGTCCAAGGCGGTCGGCACCGGCGTCATCTCGACGTCGATCAAGGCCGGTGGCGCGGAGGAATCCTGGATCAAGGGCGCCGTCGGCTCGATGACCACGCTCAACGCCGAGGCGGCCGCGGTCGCGCGCGAGCACGGCGTGCGGGCGGCGACCGACGTCACCGGCTTCGGTCTGCTCGGTCACCTGCACCGCATGGTGCGCGCGAGCGGGCTCGCCGCCGAGATCGACGCCGCGTCCGTGCCGGTGCTGCCCGGCGCGCGCGACGCTATCGCGGCGGGTTACGTCCCAGGCGGCACGAAGTCCAACACCGAACACCTCGCGCCGTACATCCGCATCGGCGACGGCGTGCCGGAGGACACCGCCGTGCTGCTGCACGACGCGCAGACGTCCGGCGGCATGTTGTTCGCGGTGCCCGACGGCGTTGACGTCGACGCCGTGGTGAAGGCCCTGCGTGCGAAGGACCTGCCCGCAGCGGCCGTGGGGCGCGTCGTTGAGGGCGAGCCGGGCCAGGTCAGCGTCAGGACCTGACGCCGCGGCTGCGGAAGCTGAATGCGGTGTGGTGACACGTGTCGCCACACCGCATCAAGATCGCGTGAGCGGGGGACACGGCGGCGTGAGCGGGGGACACGGCGCCCGCCCTACCGCACGCTGCGGCGGATCGCCGCGCTCGTGATGTCCACGACCAGCGTCAGCAGGATCAGCATGGCCAATGTCGTCAGCGCGCCCGCGTAGTTGAACGCGCTGATCTGGTGCTGGAGCAGCAGCCCGAGTCCGCCAGCGCCGACCACGCCGACCACGACGGTCTCCCGGATGGTGACCTCCCACCGGTACAGCCCGTAGGCGACGAACCGTGGCGCGGCGGCCGGGATCACGCCGTAGCAGAACACCTTGGACGCGGACGCGCCCGTGGAGCGGATCGCCCGCAGCGGGCGCGCGTCCAGGTTGTCCACGGACTCCGCCATGAGGCGTCCGAGCACACCGGTGGTGTAGATCGCCAGGGCGATCGCGCCGGGCAGGATCCCCGGATACATCACGAACAGCAGCAGCAACGCCCACACCGGCGGCGGGATCGCCCGCAGCACCACGAGGACGAACCGGCTGGCCAGCATCGCCGTCGTCCGCCCGATCCGCGCCATCGCGCCGCGCTCGATGTGGTCGCGGCCCTGCGCGGGGGTGGACGCGGGCACGGCGAACACTGCGCCGAGCGCGAACGCGATGGTGATCGCCACGATCGACATCGCCAGCGTCACCCCCGCCAGCATCAGCAGCCCGCCGAAGCCGGTGTCACCGACACTCGGCGGCCACGCATCGCTCAACAACTGGATCCCGAACTCCCACGCCTTGCCGCTCCACAGCACCGCGATGTCCAGCCCGATCCACCAGGAGGAAAGCCCGATCAGCACCGCACCGAACACCAACGACGCCGTCAGCAGCGGATCCCGCCGGACGCCGCCGCCGTCGCGGCTGCGCTGCCGTCCACGAGCGCGCGCGGAGCGCACCAGCGAACTCCAGTAGTCCGCCGCGACGCTGAGCAGGATCAGCGCGAACAGCAGCGTCCAGATCTCCGGGTAGCGCAACGTCTGGAAGCTGAGCGCGAGCTGGAACCCCAGCCCGCCGGCGCCGACGAGGCCGAGGATCGCCGCGCTGCGGATGGCGCACTCGAACCGGTAGAAGCCGTACGAGATCAGGTCGGGCAACGCGGGCGGCAGCAGTCCGTACAGCATCGCCGACCACTTGCTCGACCCGGCCGCCACCAGCGCGGTGTAGGGTCTGCGACCCGTCTCGTCCAGCAGCTCCGAGAACACCTTCGCGGTGACCGCGCCGAACGGAATCCCGATCGCCAGCACCGCCACTATGGGGTCGATACCGAACACGACCAGGAAGAACAGCCCCCAGACGACCTCGTGGATGCCGCGCGGCACAACGAGCACCGCCCTGGCGAGTCCCCACCCGGCCAGCCTGCGGCCGCGCCGGGTGCGCACCCCGGACTCCCACCACGCCTGCGAGGTGAGTATTCCGCCGATCAGGCCGATCACCAGGCTGAGCGCGGTGCCGAGCACGGCGTAGGCGAGCGTGGTGAGCATCGCCGTCCCGGTCAACGCGAGGAAGTCCGCGTCCAGCCGGGGCGAGGCCGCCGCCGCGAAGAAGTCGAACAACGACCCGGCGCCCTCGGACTTGATCACCTGCTCCCGGCCGATTCCCGCTGCTACCGCCGAGACGACGATCGCCGCGAAGATCAGCAGCGCCCAGCCGCGCCGCCGCCGGGACCGGCCGGTCGCGCCCGTGCCGCGCTCCGGTGCCGGTGGCGGTGGCGTGCCTGGCGCCGCGCTGGGCGACTCCGCCGCTTCCCACCGGCACGTCGTCGTCATCGCGGCTCCGTTGCTCGCTCGAACGCGTACAGCGCGTCGACCTCGTCGTCGGTCAGGTCGGCGCGCTTCTTGTCGAACGCGATCTGACCGGCCCGCAGCCCGACCACCCGCTCGAAGCTGCCCAATGCCATGTCGACGTCGTGCAGGCAGGCCAGCAGCGTCACCCCGGCCTCGGCCGACAGTTCGAGCAGCAGGCTCATGATCTCGCGACCCCGCGCGGGGTCGATGCTGGCGACCGGCTCGTCGGCGAGGATCATCACCGGGTCCTGCACCAGCACCCGCGCGATCGCCACCCGCTGCTGCTCGCCGCCGGAGAGGTCGCCGGTGCGGTGGTGCAGCTTGTCGCCGATGCCGACCCGATCCAGCGCGGCGCGCACCCGCTGGACGTCGCGGGGCAACAGCAGCGACAACGCCGCTTTCCAGAACGGCCAGCTGCCGAGCCTGCCCGCGTTGACGTTGTGCACCGTGCGCAGCTGCTCGACCAGGTCGAACCGCTGGTGGATGGTGCCGACGCGACGTTGCGACTTCCTGATCTCGCGGGCTGGCGCACGCCGGTAGTCGCAGCCGAGCGCCGTCACCTCCCCGCTCGTCGCGGCGACGGTGCCGTTGAGCACGCCGATCAGCGTGCTCTTGCCAGCGCCGCTCGGGCCGATGATCGCGATCCGCTCGCCTGGCTCGACGGTGAGGTCGACCCGGGCGAGCGCGGTGTTCTTGCCGTAGCTGACACCGACGCCGTCGAGCGCGAAGATCGGGCTGCTCATGGCGTTCAGTTCAGCAGTCCGAGCCGTTGCGCCACCTGCTCGATCTGGGCGTAGTTGCCCGGCGCGGTGTCGATGAAGCTGCCTGCCTGGAACATGTCGAGGATCTTCTTCTCGGTTGCGTCGCTGCCGTCGAGGCCGAGCAGGGCCTCCTTGATCTTGTCCGTCATGCCGTCGCCAAGCTGCTCGTCGATGTCGGGCCGCGCCACCCAGTGGTAGTCGTGGTACGGCGGGGTGCGGAAGACCTCCCGCACCGTGCTGGTGTCGATCTTGTCGGCGTCCACCAGCTCGTCCCACACCGAGGAGTTCAACGCGCCCGTCTGGTACGTGCCAGCCTCGACCAGCTTCGCCGTCTTGTCGTGCGATCCGGAGTAGCCGGGGTCGCCGGAGAAGTCGTCGATGGACATCCCCGCCTCGGACAGGAAGTGCTGCGGCATCAGCCGACCCGACGTCGACGTGTCGCTGCCGAACGTGAACGAGTTCCCCGCCAGCTTCCGCAGGCCGTCGAGGCTGTCGAACGGCTCGATCCCGGCCTTGGTGTTGGCGATGAACACGCTGCTGAAGTCGGCGTCGATGTCGCGCTGCGCCAGGGGAATCGCGCCCGGCACCTGGGTGCGGGCCTGCACGCCGGTGAGCCCGCCGAAGAACACCAGTTGCAGGTCGCCGCGCTGGAACGCGGTGACGGACGCGGTGTAGTCGGTGACCGGCAGGTACTTCACCTCGACGCCGAGCTTGTCGCCGAGGTAGGCCGACAGCGTGCTGAACTGCCGTTGCAGCACCTGCGGGTCCTGGTCGGGGATGGCGCCGATGGTCAGCACCTTCTCGCCGTCCGAACCGGCGGAGCCTCGGGGGTCGCCCGGCGACTGGCCGCACGCGGCGAGCAGCATGCCGATCGCGGTCAGTGCGATGAGCCGGAGGGGGACACGGGGCATGGGTTCTCCTTCAGCTTGCAACCGGTCGGGGTACGGGTAGGGACAGCTCGGTGAGCACGTCGGACCATGCCGCGCGCTCCTTCTGCGGGGCGACCAGGTCATGCAGGCGTTCGCACGTCTCGCGGAGCCGCTGGTAGTAGCGGTTGTGGTCGGTTTCGGCGGCGTGCAGCGCCTCCGCGAGCGCCTCGGTGTCGCCGACGGGGAAGTAGCCCGGATAGTCGTCGCCGAGCAGCCCGCGGGAGCCGGGGATGTCCGACGACAGCACCGGCACGCCCGCCGCGATCGCCTCAGAGACGACGTTGGCGCCGCCCTCGTCGTGCGAGGTCAGCACCAGTAGCTTGCTGCGCGCCAGCAGCCGCAACGCCTCGGCGCGGGGCTGTTCGCCGAGCCAGCGGTAACGCGGGTTGCGAGTGGACTCCTCGCGCGCCAGCCGGGCGAGGTCGTCCTGCAACGGCGCGCCCGCGTGGCTGACGACGACCCGCGAGTCCGCGGGCAGCAGTCGACTCGCTTCGGCTGTCCGCAGCGGGTCCTTCACGTCGCGCAGGTGCGCCAGCACCGCCACCTCGAAGGCGTCGTGGCGCGGCGTCTCGTACGGAATGTCCGGCATGGACTGCACGATCACCGTGGTGCGGGCGCGCTGCTCGTCGTCGAGCTGGGCCAGCGCGTGCGGTTGCAGCACGACGATCCGGTTCGCCAGCGCCAGGATGTCCGGGTCGACGCCGCTGGTGACGAGGTCCGGGTACAGGTCGGTGCCGGTCAGCGCCAGCACGATCGGCGCGCCGGGATGCTCGGCGTGAAACGTGCGGATGGCGTCGGCGCTCTTGCGGGCGTGCAACGCGATGAGCGCCGCGTAGTCGCCCGGCTCGTAGCCGTTCGTCACCCGGACGTCGCAGCCAAGCTCGCCCAGGATCGACTGCCAGCGTCGTGCCGTCACGTCGTTGCCGTGCACCGAAGTGGGCGCAGCACGTGCCGCCGGAGTCACCAGCAGAATCATCGCGCGCACGTCCGGAAGCCGGCGATCACATCCTGTCGTTCGTGGGTGAAGTAGTTGCGCATGGTGTTGCGCAGGTAGCGGCCGCGCGTCGCCCATCCGCCGCCGCGCAGCACCTTGCGCTCGCCGAAGAACTGCTGGGAGTTCTCGCCGTATGCGTCGCGCTCGAAGTTCGGGTAGCCGTAGAAGTCGGTGGCCGTCCACTCCCAGACGTTGCCGATCAGATGCCGGACGCCCTCCGGCGTCTCGCCCGACGCGCAGACGCCGACCGGCACGGTGCCCTTGCCAAGCCAGTCGGTCGCCGCCTGGTGCGGTTTGGGCAGCTCGTCGCCCCACGGGTAGGTCGGCTTGTGGCGCGCGCCGGAGCACGCGGCGAACTCCCACTCCGCCTCGGTGGGCAGTCGACGTCCCGCCCAGCGGGCGAAGGCGTCCGCCTCCCACCAGCAGACGAAGTGGACGGGGTGGTCCGGCTCGAGCGGCACCCAGGCGTCGAAGTGCCGCCGCTGCCAGCCGTCGTCGCCGCGCCGCCAGTACAGCGGGTGCCGCGCGCCGGTCTCTGCCACCCACCGGCCGTTGTCGGACCACAGGTGCGGCGTGGTGTAGCCGCCGTCCTCGATGAAGTCGGCGAACTCGCCCTGCGTCACCGGAACCTTGGCCATGTCGAACGGCTCGACGTCGACCGGATGCGCCCACTTCTCGTTGTCGTAGACGAACGGGTCGCCCATCATGCCGCCGAGGTAGAACCGGCCGCCGCCGATCCGGACGTCGCCTGCCCAGTCGTCGTCCGCGACGCCGAAGTCCACAGTGGCGTCGGTCAGCCCGGACAGCGGCGGCAGCGGCAGGCCGAGCGTCTGCCTGGTGTACGTCAGCGCCTCGGAGTGGGTGTCGTGATGGTGCACCGTGTAGCGCGCGAAGTGCCGCGCGACGTCCGACGTGTCGCTGTCGGCGACGACGTCCGCGACCCGCTGCCCCACGGTGCGGACGTAGTCGACGGTGTCCTCCCTTGACGGCAGCCGCAGCCGCCAGCGGGTGTCGTGCGGGATCGCGCCCGAGTCGTAGATCGCGTCTCCGAACGGGAGGATCGGGTCGTGCCCGGAGGCGCGGCGCAGCACGAACAGCTCTTGGAACCAGGCGATATGCCCGATCTCCCAGAGTAACGGGTTGATCGTCGGCAACAGGGGTGCGACGAGTTGGTCATCGGTCAGGTCCGCCACATGTGCCAGCACTCGCTCGACGCCGTCTACCGCCCACGTCGCGAGTTCGTCCGCCGTGATGTCCACGCGGGGCAGAATAAGCCGCCCCACCGACAGTTCGCCCCTGGTTTGTCTGCGTGCGGACAGTGTTGACGAGTCGTTCCCAGTCCGCCGTTTGGGGGCTCCAGGTTGCGTTTTCGCAGGTCTCGACGACCATAGAGGCAGCGATCTTCGTCGCTGACAGCCTTCCTGATCGGAGGTAAACGATGGATGTGGTCATCCTCATCGGGCGAATCTTGTTTGTCTTGCTCTTCTTCGGTTCCGCGTTCGGACATCTGACGCAGACCTCGGGCATGGCCGAGTACGCCAAGTCGCGCGGGGTGCCGATGCCTGCGGCTGCCGTCGCCGGCAGCGGCGTGGTGATGCTCCTCGGTGGACTGAGCGTCCTGCTTGGCCTCTGGGCCGATTTGGGCGCGTTGCTGTTGCTGATCTTCCTCGTGCCGACGGCGGTGCTGATGCATCCGTTCTGGAAGGAGACGGACGCGCAGACGAAGCAGCTGGAGCAGATTCAGTTCATGAAGGACATGTCGCTGGCTGGCGCGTCGCTGATGCTGCTCGGTTTCTTCGTTCAGCACGAAGACCTGGGCCTCGTGATCACCGGGCCGCTGTTCTCGTAACCCGGTCAGTGGGACCCGGGTAGCCAACGTCGAAGGCCGGTGCGCTCCGACTCCGGCGGCGCGATCTCGGGGGCGTAGGTGCGCACCGCGCTCAGCAGCTCCTTCAGGCTCGGGTTGACCAGCGCGTGCTCCCCGACGAATACCGTCGGCACGGTCTCGTTCCCGCCCGCGACCGAGCGCACTTTGGCGGCGGCGTCCGGGTCCTCCCAGATGTTGAACTCGCGCACCGGGAGGTCGACCGTCTTCAGCTTGGCGTGCAACATCATGCAGAACGGGCAGCCCGGCCGCCAGTAGACGTCGACGGTCGTCGTGCCGTCGGTGGTGTTGTACTCGGTCATGCGGGTTGTCCCTCGTTAGCTCGATGTCGTCACGATGCCATCACACCACTCTCGGGCAGGGCGTGCCGATCGATTGTCAGCGGCCTAACAACACGCCCGGTCGTGTTCCCCGCGCACAGCGCCGTGTTCCCCGCTCGTGCCGTCGTGTTCCCCGTTCACGACGCCGTGTTCCTCATTCAGAGCCGTTGTATTCGCCGTATCCGGCGTTTGTGTCGACGGCTGACGGCCCGCGCCGTCGACCGCGGCGCGATGCTTGACTAGCTCGAACACGTGTTCTATCGTTGGGTGTATGGGGGACACCACCACTTCCTTTCCCGTTCCGCCCGACACCGACTGGTCGCGGGTGGATCGGAGCGTGCTGGTCGAGTCGCTGCGGGAGCTGGAGTTGCTGATCCGCCGCGCCCAAGCGGCGCAGGGTGCGATCTTGGCGGAGGTGCAGTCGCGGGGTCCGCATCCGACGTTCGGCTACAGCAGCGTCGAGGCGTGGCTGAAGGATGTGGTGCAGTGTTCGCGGGCGAATGGGCGGCAGCGGGTGCGCCGCGCGCTGGCCTGTAATGATCACACCGAGGGCACGCAACGGCTGCCCGCCTCGGCCCCGGCAACGGGGGAGGCGTTCGCGCGGGGTGAGATCAATACCGCCCACGTCGACTCCATCCTGCAGACTCTGTCGGAGATGCCGGGTGCGGTGCCCGACGAGGACCGGACGGTGTACGAGAAGATCCTCGTTGAGCTCGCCGCCGAACCCGCCAGTCCGATGTCGGTCACCAAAGCCGGACGACACCTGCTGCGGCGGTTGGAGCAGGAGTATCTGGACCCGGACCCGCCGGTACCGTCGCGGCCGGAGCGGGAGCTGCACTGGAGCTGGAGCGTCGACGGGCGCCTGCACTTCACGGGCATCCTCGACGCGGTCTCCGGCGCCCAGCTGGAGAAGCTGCTCTCCCCGCTCGCCAAGCCGCGTCCCGGGGAGAACGGCGAACGCGATGCGCGCACCGCAAGCCAACGCAACGGCGACGCCCTCGCCGAACTGCTCGATCACGCCCAGCGGGCGGCGAAACTGCCCACCGAGGCCGGTGAGCGGACCGCGCTGATGGTCACCATGAGCCTCCACGACCTTTACGGCGACAGCAGCAGCAACGGGTGCGACTGCGGAACAGCTGGTCCGACCGGCTTCGGCTTCTCCGGCACCAGCGCCACCGGCGACGGCACCGCCGAGAGCGGGCCCCATGCTGGCCACGGCGGCAACGCCACTGGCGATGTCACGGGAACCGGTGCCGCTGAGCCTGGCGGCAGCGTCTACGACCGCGTCCGCGCCGTCGTCGACCGTCAGCTGCCGCTGTTGAACGGGGACATCCCGATCAGCGTCGAGGAAGCCCGCCTGCTGGCCTGCGACGCCCGCATCATGCCCGCCGTGCTGGGCAGCCGGGGCGAAGTGCTCGACCTCGGCCGCGAACAACGCCTCGCCAACACCGCCCAACGACGAGCCCTCGCCCTGCGAGACAAAGGCTGCGTGTTCCCGAGCTGTACCCGTCCGGCGAACTGGACCGAAGCCCACCACATTCGCGGATGGATCGACCTCGGGCCCACCGACCTCGACAACCTGGCGCTGCTCTGCGGCATGCACCACCGACTCATCCACACCAGCGACTGGACCATCCGCATGGCAGCAGACGGCAAACCCGAATGCATACCACCGAAATGGATCGACCGCCACCAACGACCACGACGAAACCGAACCTTCGACCCCTACCCCGCCGACAACGCCGCATGACAGCGCGGTGCCCGCTGATGATCGCGTGCCAGGGACCACATCCCGGGCGGTCGGATTCGGCTGCCGCTGACCAGCGCCGCGCTGCGTCGGCGTTGGCCAGCCGAGCCAGCGACTGGATCAGGCGCTGTGCCGGACGTAGGCGTACATCGCACGTCCGCCGCCGACTTCGATCGCGCGGCGGGTCGCCCTGCGCCGCGTGTGGAGGCATTGCCAGCCGCGCAGGCGGTAGCGGCGGGTGCTGGTCCGTTCGATGAGCCTGCGCCGGATCAGATCCTTCACCGTGCGTTCGAGCGAGTGGACCTGGCGCGGCGTTGGTTGTTCCACGTGGTAAACCAGCGCGGCCAGCTCGGTGCTGTGGAGGCCGAGTGGCGCGTTGTGCTCGACCGGCTCGCCATCCCGCCAGGACGCCGCGGGAGCGTCCACCCACAGCAACTGCGACAGCGCGTCGAGGATGGCGTACTGGCTCGCGGTGACGTGCTTGGTGTTCGGCGGCAGCCAGTAGCAGGCTTCCTCGCAGTACTGGTGATCCGGCGGCGCGACGACGATGTCCTGCGGCCTCGCCGAGCCGGGTGTCCGTCCGAGGTGCGGGGTCGACCTTCCGGAGAGCGAGGCAGGTCGAGCTTTCCTGCGCTGGCGTTTCTTCGGCGCGTTGAGCTGCGGGTTCGAGGGGAACTGCGACACAGCGGCCGGTTGGAGATACGACGCAGCGGGGCGGGACGTCGACGGGATGATCCATTCGCGTCGAGCCGGACTCGCGGTGCTGGGCTTGGCGTCGTAGTCCTGGTCGGCGTACACCTTGGTCCGCCGCACCGCCCCGTTGTCGTCGACGGTCAGCCGAATCGTCGGCCGGTCGACGCCTTGGGTGATCACGGGACCGCGTGACTTGATGCGGACCCAGCCGCATGCGTCTCGGTACGCCATACCGGAGGTGAAATTCTTCCCGAGCATGTCAACCGACCTCCACCGTGAGGTTTCGTTTGATGAAATCACCGTATCATTAAATTTCCGGCGCAGGGAAGTCCGAACGGAATCAAACTGGTAACGGTGGGCGCGCGACGGGCGCGGTGGACGTGCGCCGTCGATGGGATGTCGATGGGATGCGGGACGGCGTGGATCGTCAGGGTCGCGCGGGTGGCCCTGGTGTCACGCGGCTGGCACGTAGTGCTCGAAAGCAGGCTCCAACAGTTCGATGCACTCGGCGCAGACCAGCTCTCCCGCCGCTGACCTGCGGCAAGACGGACTCTGGCGCAGCGGCTGGGCACACTCGGCGCAGCACTGGTCGGGGCTTTCCGGGAAGGTGACGTGTTCCGGCGTCATGGCCGACCTCCGGGTGAGAGGTGTGCTATTGCCCGACCAACGAGTGACGCATGTCACAGGGTACGGCACGGTTCCGGCGAATCCGGGCGGTTTCGGGCACGCGACGTCGGTGTAGGTGCTCGGGGTGCGGTAACCCGGTAACGGTTCAGCAAACGAACTCGGTGAACTGTTGTTTGAACTTGCGGGTCGTTGGTGGTCGAATGAGTTCCCTACTCGTCGGTACCGAGGTGGAGGGAGCACGCCATGCGATTTGCCGTAGCGATCATCGTCGTGATCGTGGCGATGCTGATCGGCGAGGCCCTGCTCGTCGTGGCCGCGGTACTCGGAGCGATCGCGCTCGTGATGGCTCGCCCGTCGCAGTGGGCGCGTTTCCGTGCCTCGCTCCAGGCGCCTGCGGCGAAGCGCTGCCGCACCGGCGTGCTGCCGCCAGACGACGACCCGGACTTCCTGCGGTGGCTCGCGGAACGAAACCAGCGGCAGCACGGCGAAGACGTCTGACCCGGCGCCGCCTGGCCGAAGCACGACCGCGGTCTGACCGAACCACGTCACGCCCGACGCCGCCGCCCTACCGCCAGGGACGTCGCCCTGTCGCCGGGTCGGGGCGTTCGTGCTGACCAATCTCGCGCGGTCGTCGCTTCGAATCGAGGAGTGCCTGTCCCCGTTCGCCAGGTGGGCCACTTTCGCTGTACCGATCGCCGTGCCTGATGCCACGCTAGAACCGCGGCCGCGAATCCCGCACCATCCTGGCTGCGGGAAGGGATCGTGTCAGGCGACTGGCACGGCGGCGCACAACGGAACCCACAAGGTTCCCGCGTCCCAGGTCCTTCTCGACGAGTCAGGAAGCGTACATGGAACTGTCCCAGCAACCGGCCGAGACATTACAGCGTTCGATTCGCCTGCTTGGCGGTGGCGGACCGGCCGAGTTGGCGATCCGGCAGGCGGCGTGGGTCGCGCGCTGCGTCGGGCATGGCGACGCCGCCCCGTTCACCCCGGACGACCTGTCCGCGCTCGCGGCGAGCCTGCGCACGACGACGTTCGAGCGCGGCTCGGTGGTGTTCAGGGCGGGTGACGCGGCGGACGGGGTGTGGATCGTGCGCAGCGGCAGGCTGGAGCTGTCCGTTGGTTCCGGCAGCAAACGGGCGGTCGTGCACGTGATCGGGCCTGGCGCGGTCGACGGCGACATCCAGTACCTGCTGGGCATGCCGCTGCCGTACACCGCGCACGCGCTGGCCGACACCACAGTGTTGTTCCTTGACGGCGAGTCGTTCGAAGGGCTGCTCGGGAACCGGCTTTCGATCGCGCGCCGGTGGCTGACCAGCGTCGCGATGCGGCTGGCGGAGAGCCAGGAGCGCGTCATCGGCATGCTCGGGCGTTCGCTGACCGAACAGATCGCGCGCATCCTGCTTGAGGAGGCCGTTGACGGCGCGGTGCCGCTGCCGCAACGCACGCTCGCCGCGATGCTGGGCGTGCAGCGTCCCTCGTTGAACAAGACGCTCAAGGAGTTCGAGCGAAACGGCTTGATCAAGGTCCGCTACGGCGCCATCGACCTGCTCGACGTCGACCGGCTCACCGCGATGTCGGGCTAGGCCGCTGGTGTGCCCGCCACCAGGTGCCGGAACCCGCTGAGGCGCGGCGTGACGGTGTACTCGCCCTCCGGCAGCAGTTGCGGGTGGCCGTCGAGCGTCGCACGCGCCGGTTCGTCCAGCGTGATGCCGAGGTCGCCGTCGGTGATGTGCAGCGTGTGGGAGCCGGCCTCGTCGTAGACCGTCACCAGCGCGCCGGACTCGCACGGTTCGACGACCAGCGCGGTCGCCGTGCGCTCGTCGTCGCCAGCGCGGAAGCGCACCGGGCCGGTGATGTGCAGGCTCGACGCCACGCTGTCCGACCCGGCATCGCTGGACAGCGTGAGGCTGGCGGCGCTGCGGACCTGCCAGTCCGCGCCGTTCGCCGTCTCCGGGCAGATGACGTGCGCGCCCCAGTGGGCGGCGCAGCGCTCGGCCACCGCGCGCAGCGAGGCACGGGTGGCGACGACGAGCTGGACGTCGGTGTGCTCCGGGATGCTGCCGAAGGTGGGCGCGGCAGGCACGTCGGTCACCGACCAGCCGTGCGCTGCCGCCGCGCGCAGCACCGTGCGGTGGAAGTTTCTGCTGTCCTTGTCGAACCCGCGCACGACGGCGATGGTGCCGCACCCCTGCCACAGGTCATGGCTCGCGGCGGGGTCGAGCAGCTGCTCGACGGTCGCGCTGAACTGGTGGCCGGGTGCCGTCACAGGACCTCCATGGTCGTATATTTCGGGGTTCGCGCGGGCTGCGCGGGAAAGCTAGAGCGCAAGACTGCGCGTGCCCGACCGTAGTGGGCCCGCGCGGTCGCCGTGTAGGTGAGAACGATCACCGTTTCCCTCGATCGGGTGTCGAGATGTCGACACGCCGACGGGATCGGTGTGCCGACGGTCACCCCGGTGCAGAGTGCGGTTTGACGTTCGATAGCCTCTGCCGCCAAGTCAGCCAGATGGCTGCGTCTGCCAGAGCCATCGGCACGATCGGTAGTTTTTCGAACGTCGAAAACGTTGGAGGTGCGCAACGTGCGGGACCTGATCACCACCGTGGTGACCCGCGTCGCGACGGCAGCGTTCGCGATCGCGGCGGGTCTGGTCTCGATGAGCGGTGCTGCCTTCGCCGGAACCGGTCAGCTGATCGCCGCGCCGAGCGCCACGTCGTTCGGCCTGCTCGGACCGGTCGGCGTCGGCGCGGTGGGCATCGGTGTGGTTGGCATGATCGCCGGGGCCGCCCGCCGCCGCAGGCAGGCGCTCGCCCACGCGGTTGTCGCACGCAGAGACGTCGCCGAGGGTGCCGCCGCCGCTCGTGCCGAGCGCGTCGCGGAGTCCCGTGGGTCGGCGTCCGTTCCCGCTCCGTCGCGTGCGCCGTCCCGAGAGAGCACCGAGCGCGCCGGGCAGTCCGCTGTCGAGAGTTCCCGCGCTGCCTGATTCCTCCTAGCGGGTGTTCGGCGTCCGGCCGTAGGCTCGCGATCATGAGACAGCGCCTGCAGCTCACGCCGTCCGAACCCACGCCGTCCAGTTCCGCGATCAGCAGGGCGCTGCGCAGGGCGGAGGACGGCGTCAGCATCGACGTCACCGAGGCTGCGACGTTGCTGCATGCGCGCGGTGAGCAGTTCGAGCGGCTACTCGCCGCCGCTGCGCGGGTGCGCGACGCGCATCTCGCCGACCAGGGTCGCGCCGGAATCATCACGTACAGCAGCAGTGTCTTCATCCCACTCACCCGGTTGTGTCGCGACCGCTGTCACTACTGCACGTTCGCCACCGTTCCCGGGAAGCTCGACTCGCTGTTCCTCGAGCGCGACGAGGTGCTCGATATCGCCCGCGCCGGGGCCGAAGCGGGCTGCAAGGAAGCGCTGTTCACGCTGGGCGACCGGCCGGAGGAACGCTGGCCGCAGGCGAAGGAGTGGCTTGAAGCGCGCGGCTATTCGTCCACATTGGACTACGTACGGGCCTGCGCCATCGCCGTGCTCGAGGAGACCGGACTCCTGCCTCACCTCAACCCCGGCGTGCTGAGCTGGGAGGAACTGCAGCGGCTCAAGCCGGTCGCGCCGAGCATGGGCATGATGCTGGAGACCACGGCGGAGCGGCTGTGGTCCGAACCGGGCGGACCGCACTACGGCAGCCCGGACAAGGAACCCGCCGTGCGGCTGCGGGTGCTCGACGACGCCGGGCGAGTCGGTGTGCCGTTCACCACCGGCATCCTGGTCGGCATCGGGGAGACCCGGACAGAACGGGCGGAGTCGCTGCACGCTATCCGGCAGCGCGCCAGGCAGTACCGCAACGTGCAGGAGATCATCGTCCAGAACTTCCGGGCGAAACCGGACACCGCGATGCGCTCCGCACCCGACGCCGACCTCATCGACCTCGCCGCGACCGTCGCGGTCGGGCGGCTGCTGATGCCGCCTGGCGTGAGCGTGCAGGCACCGCCGAACCTGCTCGGCGACGAGCACGCGCTGCTCCTGCGCGCCGGGGTGGACGACTGGGGCGGCGTGTCGCCGGTGACGGCCGACCACGTCAACCCGGAGCGGCCGTGGCCCGCGATCGACGCGCTCGCAGAGTGGACGTCGGAGGCCGGATACGAGCTGTCCGAACGGCTCGCGGTGTATCCGAAGTACGTCCGCGACGCCGAGCGGTGGATCGACGTCCGGCTGCACGAGCACGTCCGGACACTGGCAACGTCGGACGGCCTCGCGGACGACGACGCCGACGTCGTCGGCCGCACGTGGCAGGAGCCGGACGGCGGGTTCGACACCACCGGACGCGCCGACCTGCACGCCGCCATCGACGTCGACGGCCGCACGGCGGATCGGCGCGGCGACTTCGACTCGGTCTACGGCGACTGGGACGCGCTGAAAGACGCTTTCAGTGCGTCAGGCGCGGTGAATGACGCTTTCAGTGCACCCAACGCAGCGAAAGCGTCGTTCAGCGCACGCGCCCCGGCACGCATGGACGCCGACGCCCGCGCGGGCCTGCACCTCGCGGCGGACGACCCCGCTGCGCTGCTGGAAGAGGCCAACGCCGACGCCGCCATGGCGTTGCTGACCTCGGACGACGCCACGCTCGACACCCTCGCCAAGCTGGCCGACGAGCTGCGCGCGGACGTCGTCGGCGATGACATCACCTACGTCGTCAACCGCAACATCAACTTCTCCAACGTCTGCTACGTCGGCTGCCGGTTCTGCGCGTTCGCGCAGCGGGAGCGCGACGCCGACGCCTATCGGCTCTCCGCGGACGACGTCGCGGAGCGGGCGGCGGAAGCGGCAGCCGCTGGCGCGACCGAGGTGTGCATGCAGGGCGGCATCGACCCGAAGCTGCCGGTCACGTATTACGCCGACATCGTGCGCGCGATCAAGGCGCGAGTGCCGGACATGCACGTCCACGCGTTCTCGCCGATGGAGATCGTCTCCGCCGCGTCGAAGGCGAACATCAGCGTGGCCGAATGGCTGACCGAGCTGCGCGACGCGGGGCTCGACAGCATCCCCGGCACGGCCGCCGAGATCCTGGACGACGACGTCCGGTGGGTGCTGACCAAGGGCAAACTGCCCGCGCAGACGTGGATCGACGTGGTGTCAACGGCGCACCGGCTCGGCATCCCCTCCAGCAGCACCATGATGTACGGCCACGTCGACAACCCGAGGCACTGGCTCGGCCACCTGCGCGTGCTCGCGGGCATCGCCGACACAGCGCTAGATCTCAACAATGGCGGCGGGTTCACCGAGTTCGTCGGGCTGCCGTTCGTGCACCACAACGCGCCGATCTACCTGGCCGGTGTCGCCCGGCCAGGCCCGACGATGCGCGACAACCGCGCGGTGCACGCCTTCGCGCGGCTCGCGCTGCACGCCCGCATCGACAACGTCCAGTGCTCGTGGGTCAAGCTCGGCGACACCGGCACCGCGCAGGTGTTGCGCGGCGGGGCCAATGACATCGGCGGCACGCTGATGGAGGAGACGATCTCGCGGATGGCGGGCTCGGAGCACGGGTCGTCGCGCAGCGTCGCGGAGCTGGAGCACCTCGCGACGTTGGCGGGACGTCCCGCGCGGCAGCGCACCACCACCTACGGCCGGGTCGCGGCACCCGCCTGACGTTCCCCCGTTCGTGTTCGGCGGTGTCCCACCGTCGACGTAGCTCGGTGGAACCGGCGGTGAGCGGTTACCGTATCGCCCGTGGCGAAGAAGGAAGCTGCGCGGACGAAGGCCAGCAAGGACGAGAAGTCCGAGAAGGACAAACTGCTGCCAAGGCTGCGGCGAAAGTACCCCGCGCTCGATCACGTCATCCGCGCGAATGACGCGTTCAACGAGCGGTACGGCAACCACTACGCGGCGGCGATCACGTACTTCAGCGTGCTGTCGGTGATCCCGATCCTGATGGTGGCGTTCGCGATCGTCGGTCTCGTGCTGCGGGGCAACCAGGTGGTGATGAACCAGATCACCAGGGGCATCGACCGTTCCGTGCCGCCCGGCCTGAACGACATCGTCAACGACATCGTCGAGACCGCGACCGAGTCGGCGGGCGGGCTCGGGCTCATCGGTCTCGCGATAGCCCTGTACGCGGGGGTCGGCTGGATGAGCAACCTGCGCGACGCGCTCACGGCGCAGTGGGGTCAGGGCCGGCAGCAGATCCCCATCGTGAAGAAGACGCTCAACGACCTCGCGGCGCTGCTCGGGCTCGGCGTCGCGCTGCTGGTGTCGTTCTCGCTGGCCGCGGTGGGTAGCGGCCTCGGGGAGAAGCTGCTGCAGCTTGCCGAACTCGAAGGCCAGCCGTGGACGGCGCTGCTGCGGGCGACGTCGATCGTGCTGTCACTGGCGGCGAACATGCTGGTGTTCCTGTGGGTCATCGCGCGCCTGCCCAGGGAGAAGGTGGCGTTGCGCAGCGCGGTCAAGGGCGCAGCGCTCGCCTCGGCCGGTTTCGTGCTGCTGCAGCAGTTGGCGACGTTCTACCTCGGGGGACTGTCGGACAAGCCGTCGTTCGCGGTGTTCGGCCCGGTGCTCGGCCTGTTGGTGTTCGCGAACCTGGTGTCCCGGTTCCTGCTGTTCGTCACCGCGTGGACGGCGACCGCGAGGGAGAACCAGTCGGGTGTCATCGCGCCACCCGCTCCGGTGACGATTCGGCCGGAG
The DNA here is from genome assembly GCA_009377475.1 of Actinophytocola sp. Taxonomy (GTDB): domain Bacteria; phylum Actinomycetota; class Actinomycetes; order Mycobacteriales; family Pseudonocardiaceae; genus Haloechinothrix_A. Next base: position 6,994 of record WHTY01000012.1, on the reverse strand, counting down.
GTGCATGTCCGGCGCGGGCCGAGCGCCGCGAGCGCGGCGGGGCTGCTCGGCGTCGGCGGGCTGCTCGGCGCGGGGCTGGCCTGGCTGCGCAAGCGCTGATCAGCGCCGTGTCTTGCGGTGCAGCACGAGCAACGTGATCAGCGCGACCGCGATGAGGACCAGCACGACGATCTCCCGTGTCGCGCCGCCCGGCCCCTCCGTGGCCGCCGCCTGCGTCGGCTCGTCGTCGAGGGCGACGTCGTCGGGCTCGGCGTCGCGCGTCGTCGGGTCTTCGCGCGGTCGCAGGGACGCGTCACGTGTCGGCTCGACCAGCGTGCCGACCGGTTCGACGTCCTGTCTGGACAGTCGGAAGCCGTAGTTCAGCAGCCGTTTCGCCTGGTCGGTCACCCGCATCGGGTGTTGCTCCGCCCGCAGCATGACGACGGCGAGCCGCCTGCCACCGCGTTCGGCCGCACCGAGGTAGGTGTGCCGCGCGTCGTTGGTGAAGCCGGTCTTTCCGCCGAGGAAGCCGGGGTAGTCGTGCAGCAGTGTGTTGTCGTTGTAGATGGTGACGGGGCGCTTGCGTTCGCGTCGCTTGAACGTCATCTCGTGCGTCCCGACGGCTTCGACGAACCGCGGCTGCGCCAGCGCGGCGCGGAAGATCAGCGCGAGGTCGTAGGCGGACGACGTCATGCCGGGACCGTCCAAACCGGACGTCGTCGCCGCACGGGTGTCCACCGCGCCGAGGCCGGCGGCGAGCTGGTTCATCTTCGCGAGCGCTTGGTCGTTGCCGCCAAGGGCGGAGCCGAGGGCGTGCGCGACGTCGTTGCCAGAGCGGAGCAGGAGGCTGGTGAACAGTCTGTCCACTGTGTACTGCTGACCCTTGACGATGCCGACGCAGCTGCACTCCTGGCTGGCGTCGGCGGCCGACGCGGTGACGACGTCGTCCTGGCCGAGCTCGTCCATGACGGCCAGCGCGAGCAGCACCTTGATCAGTGAGGCTGGCCGTTGCCTGCCGTGTGGGTTCTTCGCGGCGAGCACGGTGCCGTCGTCGAGGTCCGCCAGCAGCCACGCCTTCGCCGTGATCTTGCCCTTGGGTCGCTCGACACCGCCCGGGAGGACGTGGCCGCACTCGGCCATCCGCTCGCCGCCCGGCGGGGTGTCCGGCACCGGCAGCGGGGTGGGCGACGGCTCGCCGGGCTTGGGGACCTCGGACGAGTCGACCGGGGGCGGTGGCACCGGGCGGTAGGAGCAGTCGTCGGGCTTGGCGGCTGCGGTTGGGGTGAGCAGCAGGGCGCTCAACAGGGTGACGACGACGGCGGACAGCAGGCGGACGAACCAGCTCGACACCGGATCGATCGTACGGGACTCTGACGGCACTTGGCTGCGGTTGAGCTGACGTCGTAGCCGATCGGTCACCGAATCGCGATGCGGTTTACGCTCGGCCGCATGCGCATGTCGAAGCCGGTATCGCTGTTCCTGCTCGCGTTCGGCGTATGGTCCTGGGTCATCTGGGTGACGTTCGCGCGCAACCTGTGGCAGGGCGACAACGCTCGGGACGCCTCCGGCGCGCTGACGTCGTTCTTCTGGGTGCACGCGGCGCTGACCCTCGTCTCGATCATCCTGGGTACGATCATTGGCGTGATCGGCTGGCGCGGTCTCCGCGCCGCTACCCGGCGAACTGAGGACTGACGATGGAGTTTCTGCGGCTGGTTCTGGTCTTCCTGCACCTGCTCGGCATGGCGATGCTGGTCGGCACGTTCATGCTCCAGTTGCGCGCTGGGCAGGGCTCGGTGCTGAACAAGGGCTGGCTGCACGGCGGCGGCCTGCAGCTCATCACGGGTCTCGCGCTGATGGGCGTCGAACCCGCGCTGGACGACGTCGACTACAACCACATGAAGCTGGGCATCAAGATCCTGGTGCTGCTGGTCATCCTCGGTTTGGCTGGCGCCTTCGTCCGAAAGCCAGCCGCGCCGAAGTGGCTGCCGTTCACGCTGGGCGGGCTCGTCGTCCTCAACGTAGGCCTCGCCGTCTTCTGGCCGTAGGCCCCGCCCCCGCGAGTCGCACCCTAATCCGCGCGAGTCGCACCTTAATCCACCTGAGTTGCACCTGGGATTTCTCGAGTCCCGCGTTCTCGTGCCGCGAGTCCCCGGTTATAGGCCGCGAGTTCTGACTTCTGGTCGTGACTCAGGTGGACCGACCCCGATCTTGAACACGCCGTTCTGAGAGTGAGACACGGCGCCGAGAGTGGCAGGCTCGACGCCCGGAGCGTGGCACACGGCGTCGCGAGTGAGGAACACGACGTCGTGGGCGGGGGGACACGGCGTCCCCACGGGGGACACGGCGCCGACCAGTATGGACGCATCGAATGACACTGAGTGACAACTTGGCACTGTTGCCTAGATGACATGTGATGTCGTAGGCTGGCCGCACTGGGGGTTTCGCGCGACGCTTCGAGTATTGCGGTCGCGACTTCGTTCTGTGGAACGACCATCTTCGATGTGATGGGACCGATGGTGATGGGAACCAGGACTGCTGGCGGACTCAGTGAGCGTGTGCGCGGGCAGAAACTCAAACCGCCGGCGACGACAAGCACCGACGGACGTCGAAGACCCCCGCCGCCCACCCCCAGCATCGATCCCGACCGGGACAAAGGGTGGATCAAACGAGCGTTCCCACTGCTCAAAGCCCATCGCGTCGTGTTCGTCGTCGCGCTCGTCGCATCGCTGGCGACCGTCGTGGCGATGGTGCTGTTCCCCTTGTGGATGGGCAACGCGATCGATCAGGCGTTGGCCGCGCCCGGCGGGGAGCGGGAGTCGCTCGCCCATTACGTATGGCTTCTTCTCGTCATCACGATCGCCGGCGCCGGCGCTGCCTGCCTCTCCCGTTACCTCACGCTCCGTATGGCGTTCTCGCTGGAGTTCGACCTGCGCACGCTGCTGTACCGGCATCTGTCGACGTTGTCGTCGTCGTTCTTCGACCGCGTCCGCACCGGTGAACTTGTCTCGCGCGCGAACTCCGACGTTCGCGCGGTGCAGATGCTCCTCTCGTTCGGGCCGATGCTGGTCGTGCAGTTCGGGATGTTCTTCCTCGCGTTGTACTTCATGCTCGCCATCGACGTCGGCCTGACACTGGTGGCGCTGCTTTCGTTGCCCGCCGTGTTCTTCGTCGGCCTCGCGATGCGCAAGCACATGTTTCCGGTGTCGTGGCTGGTCCAGTCGCGGCTCGCGGAGATCGCGACGATCGTGGACGAGAACGTCGGCGGCGCCCAGGTCGTGCGCGTGTTCGGTGCGCAACAGCGACAGGTCGGTGTACTCGCCAGGGCGGCGCAACGGCTGCGGTGGGCGTCGATGCGCCTGGTGCGCATTCGCGCGACGTTCGGGCCGCTCATGCAGAACATCGTCCGGGTGGGTGAGGCTGCGGTACTGCTTTACGGTGGCTTCCGCGTGCTCGACGGCGCGATCGGACCTGGCGACATCGTCGTCTTTCTGGCATTCCTCGTGATGTTGCAGGCACCGTTTGCGTCACTCGGAATGCTCATGATGCTGGCGCAGCGAGCTGCCGCGTCCGCCCATCGGATCTACGAAATCCTCGACGAGGAACCCGAGATCGACGACCGACCCGGCGCCTTCGACTTGCCTGTCTGTCGGGATGAGGTCGAACTGCGGGACGTCCACTTCGCGTACGACGACACCCAACGCGTGCTCGACGGCGTCAACCTGCGGATTCCCGCTGGACAAACCATCGCTTTCGTCGGGTCGACCGGGTCGGGCAAGACGACGATCGCACAGCTGGTTCCCCGGTTCTACGACGTGAACCAGGGCGCGGTACTGATCGATGGCCACGACGTCAGGGACTTGACGTTGGAGAGCCTCCGACGGCACGTCGGCATCTGCTTCGAGGAACCGTTCCTCTTCTCGGCGTCGATCCGTGACAACATCGCCTACGGCACGCCGGGCGCGTCCGAGGACGACGTCGTGGCGGCGGCGATGGTCGCTGGCGCGCACGAGTTCATCACGCAGTTGGAGCACGGTTACGACACGGTCGTGGGAGAGCGCGGTTACACGCTGTCCGGTGGGCAGCGGCAGCGGATCGCGATCGCCAGAACGGTTCTCGTGAACCCGCCCATCCTGATCCTGGACGACGCCACCAGCGCCATCGACGTCCAGACCGAGCAGCGCATCCACGAGGGACTGCGGCGACTCATGCGCGGCCGGACCACGTTGATCGTCGCGCACCGGCTGTCGACGCTCAGCCTCGCCGACCGCGTGGTGCTGCTGGACGACGGGCGCATCGTCGCATCGGGCATGCACCAGGAGTTGCTCGCGACCGAGCCACGCTACGCCGAGGCACTGGCCCACGTCGTGGACGAAGAGCAGGTCAGGGCGGCACGGCTGGAGCGGGCGCGGACGACCACGCCGGAGGTCGAGTGGCGGCCCATCGATCCGGACCACCTCGATGAGGAGGAGATGTTCTGATGTTTCCCGGTGGAGGTGGTCCCACGGGCACGGTGCGACGTCGTTCTGGCTCGATTTCCAGCGAAGTGCCCGCCATGCTGCGCGACCGACTGGACGGCTTACTGGCCGAGGAGCCCGAGCATCCCGAACCGAACGAGACGTTCAGCCGTAGCGCCTACGACCGCAGTCCGCTGACGCTGCGACGATTCCTCGCGCCATTCAAGTGGGTGTTGATCGGCTGTGTGGGCCTGGTGATCGTCGAGACGGTCGCGATGCGCATCGGCCCACTCCTGACGCAGCTCGCCATCGACGAGGGCATGGGCCTCAAAGACCTCGGCAGCGGGCAGGTCAGCGGCTCGCGCAGCACGCTGGTCGCGATCTTCCTCGCCTATCTCGGCTTCATCGTGGTCGCGGTGCTGGTGAGCCGCTGGCGGACGCTCTGGACCGGCATCGTGGGCGAACGCCTGCTCTACACGCTGCGCGTTCGCGTGTTTTCCCACCTGCAACGACTGTCGCAGGACTTCTTCTCCCGGCAGAAGAAGGGCACGCTGATCAGCCGGATGACCAACGACATCGAACATCTGCAAGGGCTGCTGCACGACGGCCTCGCCCAGTTGCTGGTGCAGGGATTGACCCTTGTGGTGCTCGGTGCGCAGTTGTTCTGGTTCAGTGCACAACTCGCGTTGATCAGTTTCCTCGTGGTGGTTCCGGCCATGGCCGTGTTGACGTGGTGGTTCCGCGGCGTGTCAGCGCGGGGTTATCTCGCCGTGCGTGACCGGATGGCCGAGGTGCTCACCCACCTGTCGGAGAGCCTTTCCGGCTCCCGAGTGGTGGCCGCCCACAACCGGCAGCAGCGCAACGTGGCCGACCACGACGACGTCACCCGTCGTTACCGGGAAGCGAACTTTTACACCGCGCGGATCGCCGCGATCTACGGGCCCGGCAGCGAAGTGGTGGGGCGGCTGACGGTCGTCGTCGTCCTGCTGCTCGGTGGCTGGATGGTGCTGCGCGGCGACATGAACGTGGGTGAGCTGGCCGGATTCCTGCTGGCCATCACGACGTTCTTCGCGCCGATGCAGCAGATGGCGCAGCTCTACAACGCCTACCAGCAAGGCCAGGCGGGCATCACCAAGCTCCGTCAGCTCCTGGCGACCGAGGTGTCGGTGGTGGAGGAACCACACGCCTACCCGCTGCCGGACATCAACGGCCAGGTGACGCTGGATCGGGTGACCTTCGGCTATGACCCCGACAAGCCTGTGCTGCAGGATGTCTCGCTGGAGATACCGCCAGGCGAGACGATCGCGCTGGTCGGGCCGACCGGGGCGGGCAAGTCGACTATCGCCAAGCTGGTGACGCGCGCCTACGATCCGACGTCCGGCCGCGTGCTGCTCGATGGGCACGACCTCCGCGACGTGCGGTTCGACTCGCTGCACAAGCGGATGGCCGTCGTGCCGCAGGAGCCGTTCCTGTTCAGCATGAGCCTGCGCGACAACATCGCGTTCGCCCGTCCGGGTGCTGACGACGTCGAGGTGGAGCGGACCGCCCGCGCCGTTGGGCTCGGCGATTTCCTCGACCGCTCACCGGAAGGTATTCACACGGTCGTGCACGAGCGCGGCGCGTCGCTGTCGGCGGGGGAGCGGCAGCTCGTCGCGTTGGCGCGGGCGCTGTTCGCGGAGCCGAGGGTGCTGGTGCTCGATGAGGCGACGTCCAGTCTCGATCTCCGCACCGAGCGGCAGGTGGAACGCGCGCTGGAGGTGGTGCGCGCGTACCGGACGGCGATCATCATCGCGCACCGATTGTCCACGGCGAAGCGGGCGGACCGCGTCGCCATCGTGGACGACGGACGGATCATCGAGATCGGAACGCACGACGAGCTGGTCGCTAGGGGCGGTCGCTACGCCGAGATGTACGCGACGTGGGACGGCTGACTGCCGAACACAACGTCGGGAACGCAGGACACGGCGTCGGGAACGCAGGACACGGCGTCGGGAACGCAGGACACGGCGTCGGGAACGCAGGACACAACGTCGTGAGTGGGGGACAGGGCGCTGGGAGTGGGGGACACGGCGCGCTGGGCGGGGGACACGGCGGCCCCCGCCTCCCTACCCCGGCGTCAGACGCGCTTGAACAACAGCGCGCGCTTGACCTCCTGGATCGCCTTGGTCACCTGGATGCCGCGCGGGCAGGCGTCGGTGCAGTTGAACGTCGTGCGGCAGCGCCACACGCCCTCGGCGTCGTTGAGGATGTCCAGCCGCTCCTCGGCGCCCTCGTCGCGGGAGTCGAAGATGAACCGGTGCGCGTTCACGATCGCCGCTGGCCCGAAGTACGAGCCGTCCGACCAGAACACCGGGCACGACGTGGTGCAGCAGGCGCACAGGATGCACTTGGTGGTGTCGTCGAAGCGCTCCCGGTCGGCTGGCGACTGGATGCGCTCGTTGGTCGGCTCGTTGCCGTAGGTGATCAGGAACGGCTTGACGGCACGGAACGCCTCGAAGAACGGCTCCATGTCGACGTACAGGTCCTTCATCACCGGCAGGCCCTTGATCGGGGCGATGGTG
>WHTY01000059.1 GCA_009377475.1 Actinophytocola sp. | reverse complement strand
TCAAGAAAGTCCAGGCACGCGGCGTCGTTCGGGAACCAAGCCCGCAGGTCAGCGAGACTTCCCGGGTAGTGCACACCTGCCCGCGGACGATCCAGCACGGTCGCAGACTACTGCATCGATATGGATAGCCAATATCGCGAATGGATCGACCTCGGGCCCACCGACATCGACAACCTGGCGCTGCTCTGCGGCATGCACCACCGACTCATCCACGCAAGCCACTGGACCATCCGCATGGCAGCAGACGGCAAACCCGAATGCATACCACCGAAATGGCTCGACCCCGGCTCGACCCTGGCTCGACGCCAGCCAACGACCACGACGAAACCGAACCTTCGATCCGTACGCGTCGACGTCGGATACGACGTAGCCACCTGCACACCACGACCGAGCCCCGGGCAACGTCACGGCGCTGCCCGGGGCCCGATCGCACTCGCGCGCCGCCTACGCGATCACGCCTGCCTCCCGCATGCGAGCGATGTCCGCCTCAGCCATGCCCAGTTCGGACAACACCTCGTCGGTGTCGGCAGCCGTCTCGTGCGGCGGAGTCGGTGTGGCGGCGGGCGTGCGGTCGAACTTCGGCGCCGGAGACGGCAGCGTCACGCCACCGACGTCGACGAACGAGTCGCGCGCGGCGTTCTGCGGGTGCGACGGCGCTTCCTCGGCCGACAGCACCGGCGTGATGCAGGCATCGGTGCCTTCCGCTTTCGCGACCAGCTCGTCACGGGTGTACCTGGCGATCTCGGCCGTCAGGATCTCGCGGAGCCGTGGCCACTGCGAGGCGTCGAAGTGATGGGGCAGGTCGGCGTCGTCCAACTCCAGCACCTTCACCAGGTCAGCCCAGAACCGCATCTCGATGGCGCCGACCGCGACGTACTTGCCGTCCTTGCACTCGTAGGTGTCGTAGAACGGCGCGCCGCCGTCGAGCATGTTGGTGCCGCGCTCCCCCGACCAGACGCCGCTGGCCTTGAGCCCATACAGACTCGTCGCCAGCAACGCGGAACCTTCCACCATCGACGCGTCGACGACCTGCCCCTTGCCGGAGTTGCCACGCTCGAACAACGCGGCGAGGATGCCCATCGCCAGCAGCATTCCGCCGCCACCGTAGTCCGCCACCAGATTCATCGGCGGCACCGGACGCTCCCCGGCCCGGCCGATCGCCTCCAGCGCACCCGACAGGCCGACGTAGTTGATGTCGTGACCCGCGCGCTGCGCCATCGGTCCGTCCTGGCCCCAGCCGGTGATCCGGCCATAGATGAGGCACGGGTTGCGGGCGTGGCAGTCGGCGGGGCCGAGGCCCATCCGTTCGGTGACGCCCGGCCGGAATCCCTCCACCAGCACGTCGGCCTGCTCGACCAGGCTGAGCACCAGTTCGACGCCCTCCGGCTGCTTGGTGTCGACGCCGATCGACCGGCGGCTGCGGCGCAGCGGGTCGTTCTCGAACCCGATGACGTCGGCGCCCGGCGTGGCCCGGTCGACGCGAATGACGTCGGCGCCGAGGTCTGCCAGCACGGTACAGGCGAAGGGTCCCGGCGCGAGCCCGGCGAGTTCCACCACCCGCAGTCCGCTCAGCGGCCCTGCTCCCATGTCGTGTCCTCTCGTGAAAAGATCGAAAAAACTGGGGCGTCGCGTCGTCACAGGCTGCGCGCGATGATTTCCTTCATGATCTCGTTGGTGCCGCCGAAGATCCGGGTCACCCGGACATCGGCCCAGGCCCGCGCGATCGGGTACTCGTTCATGTAGCCGTAGCCGCCGAACAGTTGCAGGCACTCGTCCACGACGCGGTTGATGCGGTCGGTCGTCCACAGCTTGATCATGGCGGCGCTCTGCACGTCCAGCTCGCCCTTGAGGTGGCGTTCGATGCACTGGTCGAGGAACGCCCTGCTCGCCGCCGCCTCCGTGGCCGCCTCGGCGAGCTTGAACTTGGTGTTCTGGAAGCCGAAGATCGGCCGACCGAACGCGGTGCGGTCCTTGGTGTACTCCAGCGTCTGGTTGACGGCGGCCTCCATACCGGCGACCGCGGTGACCGCGATGATCAGCCGCTCCTGCGGGAGCTGCTGCATGAGCTGGATGAAGCCCTGGCTCTCTGCGTCGCCGAGCAGGTTCGCGGCGGGCACGCGGACGTCGTCGAAGAACAGCTCCGAGGTGTCCTGACCCTTCATGCCGATCTTGTCCAGCACGCGGCCGCGCCGGAAGCCCGGCGACGACGCCTCCACCGCGAGCAGCGACACGCCTGCCGCGCCAGCGTCCGGGTCCGTCTTGGCAGCCACGATGACGAAGTCCGCCTGGGCGCCGTTGGTGATGAACGTCTTGGAGCCGTTGATGACGTACTCGTCGCCGTCGCGGACCGCGCGCGTCTTGATGCCCTGGAGATCGGACCCGGTGCCGGGCTCGGTCATCGCGATCGCGCCGACCCACTCGCCGCTGACCAGCTTCGGCAGCCACTCTTGCTTCTTCTCGTCGGAGGCGTAGTTGAGCACGTAGTGGTTCACGATGCCGCTGTGCACCGAAACGCCCCACGCGCTGTCGCCGGAGCGCGCCTGTTCCTCCAGCAGCACGGCCTCGTGCGCGAACGTGCCGCCGCCACCGCCGTACTCCTCCGGGATCGACAGCCCGAGCAGCCCGACGTCGCCCGCCTTGCGCCACAGCTCGCGGTCGACCTCCTTCTGCTGCGCCCACCGCTCCTGGTTCGGTGTCAGCTCCTTCTGGCAGAAGGTGCGCGCGAGCTCGCGGAACTCTTCGAGGTCGGAGTCGCTCCACGAGCTCGTGGGCAGTTGCAGCGGCATGAGTCCTCCAACTGGAAAACATTCCATTCGGCATGTAAGTTCTATCTGGAATGTACAGCCCGGTGCCCACTGGAACAAGCCCGCCCGAACAAGCCCACACGAACAAGCACGGAACGAGGGAGACGAGGTGACGGCGACCCAGCCAACCCAGCCCGACGCGCTCACGTCGACCCGCGAGCGCGGCCACCGCACCCAGGCGCAGCGGCGCGAACGCACCCGCACCGCGCTGCTCGACGCCACCATCGACTGCCTCACCGAACGTGGCTACGCGCGGACGTCGGTGCAGGAAATCTGCGCCAGAGCAGGCGTGTCCAAGGGCGCGCAGCAGCACCACTTCACCACCAAGGCGGAGCTGATGGCCACCGCCGTCGAGCACCTGACGAACCGAATCCAGGCAGATATCCTCGCGGCGTCAGGCGAGCTACCGGAAGGCCCCGAGTTGGTCGAGCAGGGCATCGACCTGATCTGGCAGGGCTTCGCGGGCACGCTGTCGTCGGCGGTCATGGAGCTGTGGGTGGCCGCGCGCACCGACGCCGAACTCGCGGCGGCGATCAAACCGGTCGACAAAGCGCTCGGCCGCTCCACCCTGGAGCTGTTCCAGACACTGGCGCCGGACATGCCCCAGCAGACGCTGGAGACGCTGTACTGGCTGACCGTGAACCTGACAAGGGGCCTCGCGCTGGACGCGCAGATCGGCGGCGACGCCACCCGTCGGAACCAGCTGTTGACCGAGTGGAAACACATCGCACTGGCCATCTACCGAGGCGACGTGGCCTGACACAGGCGGTGGGCCGATGCGACCCTCGCACCGCACCGGCCCACCGCCTGAAGGAGTGACCTCTACCTACAAGGACAGCGTCGCCGCGCGGTCATGACGCGAGAGCCACGTCACCAGCCGAACGACACCTTGGCCAGCCAGCGACCCGCCGGTAAGCTCGAGAAAAACCTACCGCTGAGTAACTGGAGTGTGTCGATGACGAGCGCAGCGCCGGGGAACACGTCGGAACAGACCGGCCAGCAGGGCAGCGGCAGCACGATCGGTGGCATCGCCGGTGCGCCGACGGTGTCGCGGGCCAAGGAGCTCGTCGCTCGCGTCGTCGGCGGCAAGGACAACGCGCCGGTCGAGATGACCGCGCCGTTCACCGGTAAGCCGATCGCATCCCTGCCGCAGGCCACCGACGCCGACACGCGCGCGGTCTTCGACGAGGCGCGTCGCGCGCAGCGTGCGTGGGCCACCACCAGCGTCGCCGAGCGGCAGCGGGTGCTGACCCGGCTGATGGCCCTTGTGCTCGACCGGCAGCAGGAAGGTCTCGACCTCGTCCAGGTGGAAGCGGGCAAGAGCAGGCTGGACGCCTTCGACGAGATCGCGGGCACCGCGCTCGCCGCGTCCTACTACGGCAAGTACAGCGCGCGGGCGCTCGGCATGAAGCGCAGGGCCGGTGTGTTCCCGGTGCTCACCAAGACCCACGAGGTGCGCCACCCGAAGGGCGTCGTCGGCATCATCTCGCCGTGGAACTACCCACTCGCGCTGACCGGACTGGACGTCCTGCCCGCCCTTGCCGCGGGCAACGCCGTGGTGCAGAAGCCGGACAACCAGACCGCGCTGTCGGCGTTGTGGCTGCATGAGCTCGCTGAGGAGGCTGGACTGCCGCGCGGGGTGTGGCAGGTCGTGCTCGGGCGGGGGTCGGTCATCGGCGACGCCATCGTCGAGGAGTCCGACTACGTCGCGTTCACCGGCTCAACCGCGACGGGCAAGCGGCTCGCCGGGAAGATCGCCGAGCGGCTGACCAGCTTCTCGCTCGAGCTCGGCGGCAAGAACCCGATGATCGTGCTGCCGGACGCCAACGTCGAGAAAGCAGCGACCGGCGCGATCGCCGCCTGCTTCTCGTCGGCCGGACAGCTGTGCGTTTCGGTGGAGCGGATCTACGCGCACGAGTCCATCCGGGACGACTTCGCCGCCGCGTTCGCCGCCAAGGCGAAGGAACTCACGCTGGGCGCGAAGCTGGACTACTCGGCGGGCATGGGGTCGCTGACCTCAGCCGACCAGCTCAAGACCATCACCGAGCACGTCGACGACGCCCGCGCGAAGGGCGCGACCGTGCTGGCGGGCGGCAAGGCACGCCAGGACGTCGGCCCGCTGTTCTACGAGCCGACCGTGCTCACCGACGTCACCCCGGACATGACGCCGTTCGCCGAGGAGACGTTCGGGCCGGTCGTGTCGATCTACGGCTACACCGACATCGACGACGCCGTGCAGCGCGCCAACGACACCCAGTACGGCCTCAACGCCAGCGTCTGGACGGCCAACGGCGCGCGGGGCCGCGAGATCGCCGCGCGCATCAAAGCGGGTACGGTCAACGTCAACGAGGGCTTCGCCGCCAGCTTCGGCTCCATCGACGCCCCGATGGGCGGCATGGGCGACTCCGGCGTCGGCAGGCGCAACGGCGCGGAGGGCATCCTGCGGTTCACCGAGGTGCAGACGGTCGCCACCCAGCGCGGGCTGAAGCTGCGACCGTTCAAGGGCATGCCGCCCCGGCTGTGGGCGCGCTCGCTGACCACGGGGATCAAGGCGCTGCGGCATCTGCCTCGGTAGGCACCCGGTTCTCCGGCGGGGTGAGTGTCAAAGTTGATCACGTCTACTCGTACTGTTGCTCGAAAAACCGGACGAAGCAGGCATATTCTCGCAACAACGCGAGTAGACGTGATCAACTTGGCTGGTGGCGGCGCCCCTTACCCCGGCTTGCCTCGGCGCACCGGAGGTAAGGGGCATTGCCGCTGCTCAGAACAGCGTGGTCAGCGCAGGTCGAGCGCGCCGGCGCGGGCAGCGCGCAGCATCTCCTGCCACTGCACGGCCTCGATCCGGATCACGCCGCCGTCTCGGTGCTTCGAGTCGCGCACCATCGGCGCCGCGTCGGCGAATCCCACCTCGACGCAGTCGTTGCCGCCACCGCTGTAGCTGCTCGTGCGCCACTCGACAGCACTGTCGTCCCTGCTGAGCACCAAATTCCACTCCTCACTCATCATTACTCTTCCCTCCCGCCCGCGGCGGCTGAGGCAAGCCCGGAAATCAAGTCGATCGAGTCGTCCGGTTTCAACGCGGCCGCACGCAGGTGGTCGAACATCAGCGAGTACCGCCGCACGTCGGCGGGCAGCTCAAGATAGGCGCCGCTTGTCGTGCTGTCGACGTACACGACGTCGGGGTCGGCCTGCTCGGGAAAGCCCAGGATGAGAAACGGCCCCTCCATACCGGGATGCGCCCCCGCGCCGAACGGCACCACCTGGATCGTCACGTGCGGCAACGTCGCCATGGTGAGCAGCCGCTCGAACTGCTCGGCCATGACGTCACGGCCGCCGACGACCCTGCGCAGCACCGCTTCGTCGATCACCGCCCAGTACTCGGGCGGCGCGGGGTCGGTGAGCAGGCGCTGCCGCTGCATCCGCGCGGTCACCCTGCGCTCGACCTCCTGCTCGTCGGCGTCCGGCCGCATCGCCCTGATCACCGCGTGCGCGTACCGCTCTGTCTGCAGCAGACCGGGCACCAGCAGCGCCTGGAACGCCCGTAGCGAGCTCGCGTCCGCCTCAAGCCCCACGAACGCGCCGGTGAACACCTCGCTGTAGGCGTGCCACCAGCCCCTGGTGCGGGCCTCGCGGGAGAGCTGCACGAGTGCTTCCCGGTCGTTGCCGGTGACGCCGTACAGCTCGAGCATGTCCCTGACGTCGCGCGGCGTCACGCCGACGTGCCCGGTCTCGATTCTGCTGACCTTCGACGCCGAGCATTCCAGCTTCTCGCTCACGTCGTCGATCGTCAGCTCAGCGGCCTCTCGCAGCCGCCGCAGCTCACTGGTGAGCCTGCGGCGGCGGACCGTCGGCCCTCGGCCCCGTGACACGGACGACGCACCTCCTGCCGTGCTGCGCGTGCTCTTGCATCTGCATGTGGCATCTAATCAGCTCAGTGAGATTCGCGCGCCCGGGCTACCCACTGTGGGATGGATTACGATCCGGACTCAAATCTGCAAGTTGCAGACCGGGCCAGTACACTGGCATTACGCAACTGCTTCAACGCGGCGTCGCCGGGCGGCGTCCGTTGAGGCCGGACGACACCCTCCCCGGTTCCCCCTTCGTCGTTCGGTCAGCGATACCGAGGCCGGGACCGTGACACCGCGGTCCCGGCCTCGGTATGTACCCCGGCCCGCTGTGCCGGCTCAGCCGCTTTCGCCGCCCTCACTGTCGTCGCTGCCGCTGTCACTGTCACTGCCGATCACCCGCAGCAGCCCCTCCTGCACCACCGTGGCGATGAGCGTGCCGTCGCGGGTGAAGAACCGTCCGGTCGCCAGTCCGCGCGCGCCGGACGCGGTGGGCGAGTCGGTGTCGTAGAGGAACCACTCGTCGGCGCGGAACGGCCGGTGGAACCACAGCGCGTGGTCGAGGCTCGCGCCGAGCACCTTGTCCATGTCCCAGTACACGCCGTGGCGCGCGAGCAGCGAGTCGAGCAGCGTCAGGTCGGAGGCGTAGGTCAGCACGCACACGTGCAGCAGCTCGTCATCCGGCAGCGTGCCGTTGCCACGCATCCAGACCTGGTTGGCGCCTGCCCTGCCGCCGGTCGAGCGGGTCACCCACGGCGGGTCGTTGACGTAGCGCAGGTCGATCGGCCGGTTCCTGGCGTAGTCGATCCGTTCGTCGCCGAACTCGGCCAGCCGCTCCGGCAACGTGGGCAGCGACTCCGGGGCGGGCACGTTCGGCATCGAGGTGGTGTGGGCAACGCCGTCCTCCTGCTTCTGGAACGACGCCGCCAACGAGAAGATCACCTTGCCATGCTGGACGGCGAGCACCCTGCGGGTGGTGAACGAGCGGCCGTCGCGGATGCGATCCACCTGGTAGACGATCGGCACGCGCGGGTCGCCGCCCCGGATGAAGTAGGCGTGCAGCGAGTGCACGTGCCGCTCGGCGGGCACCGTCCTGCCCGCCGCGACCAACGCCTGACCCGCGACCTGCCCGCCGAACACCCGCATCGGGGAGTCCGGCGGGGACACGCCCCGGAAGATGTTCTCCTCGATCTTCTCCAGGTCGAGCAGCCGTACCAGCCGATCGAGCGAGGCCTGTCCCTCCGAAGGTTCCACAGTGCTCATGTCGTCACTGTAGAACCCCGATGATCAGGCGTGGTCCTCCTCGCCGAGCCGGTGCACGCGGATGAGGTTCGTGGAACCGACCGTGCCGGGTGGCGACCCCGCCACCACGACCACCAGGTCGCCCGGCTGGTAGCGCCCCATGCTCAGCATCGCATGGTCGACCTGGCGCACCATGGCGTCGGTTGAGTCGACGGAGTTGACGATCCGGGCCGTCGTCCCCCAGCTCAGCGCGAGCTGACTCCGCACGCTCTCCAGCGGCGTGAACGCCAGCAGCGGCACCCGGGTGTGCAGCCGCGCGAGCCTGCGCACGGTGTCGCCGGACTGCGTGAACGCGACCAGTGCCTTGGCGTTGAGCCGTTCGCCGATGTCGCGGGCGGCGTAGGAGATCACGCCGCGCTTCGTGCGGGGCACGTGACTCAGCGGCGGCACGGCGGTGGACTCCGCCTCGACGGCGGTCACAATGCGGCTCATCGTCTCGACCGTCTCGATCGGATACCGGCCCACACTGGTCTCGCCGGAGAGCATCACCGCGTCCGCGCCGTCCAGCACCGCGTTCGCCACGTCGGACGCCTCGGCGCGGGTGGGCCGCGAGTTGCCGATCATGGAGTCCAGCATCTGGGTGGCGACGATGACCGGTTTGGCGTTCTCCCTTGCGATCTGGATGGCGCGCTTCTGCACCAGCGGCACCTGCTCCAGCGGGAGCTCGACGCCGAGGTCGCCGCGCGCGACCATGACGCCGTCGAACGCCAGCACGATCGCCTCGAGGTTGGCGATCGCCTCCGGCTTCTCCAGCTTCGCGATGACAGGCACCCTGCCCTTGCCGACCCGGTCCATCACCTGGTGGACCAGGTCGATGTCGGCGGGCGAGCGCACGAACGACAACGCGACGAAGTCAACGCCGAGCTGCATCGCGAACTCGAGGTCGGCGATGTCCTTCTCGGTCAGCGCAGGCACCGAGACGTCCATCCCCGGCAGCGAGACGCCCTTGTTGTCGCTGACCGGGCCGCCCTCGGTGACCTCGCACACGACGTCGGAGCCGTCCACCCGCAGCACGGTCATCCCGACCTTGCCGTCGTCGACGAGCAGTCGGTCGCCCTCCTTGGCGTCGTCGGCGAGTCCCTTGTACGTGGTCGACACCCGATCATGTGTCCCTGCGACGTCCTCGACGGTGATCCGGACGACGTCGCCAGCGCGCCATTCGGTCGGACCCCCCGCGAAGGTGCCGAGGCGGATCTTGGGGCCCTGCAGGTCACCGAGGACGCCAACTGGCGTGTCCGTTTCGGTCGCCGCGTTCCTGATGAGGTCGTAGACCTGCTTGTGGTCCTGGTGCGTGCCGTGGCTGAAGTTCAGTCGGGCGACGTTCATGCCAGTGCGTACCAGGTCACCCACCTTCGCCGCGGTCGCCGTGGCAGGGCCGAGGGTGCATACGATCTTCGCTCGTCGCGTCACGTTCATAGAGCCTAGCCGACACCCCCACCCGAACTGAACCGATCCCGAGATCGTTTCGGTCACGCTTCGGGGACTACCGGGAGACTACTGGGTGCACGACCTGGTTCATTCCCAGCACAGTCCGGGCGCGGCGCGGCTCAGCCGGGCGCCACGCTCAGTCGAGAATCAGCGGCATCACGGGGGCGCGTTTGTCCGACAGCGGGACCTGGTAGCGCTGCGCCAGGTAAGCGGCGATGTCGTGGAACAGCGGACCCGCCGAGTGACCGAGCGGCAGCGTGGTGTCCGGCGCGTCCAGCCGGATCGCGACGACGAAACGCGGGTCGTCGGCGGGCAGCACCCCCGCGAACGTGATGTTGAACTTCGAGTGCGAGTAGGCGCCGGTTACCGGGTTGATCTGCTGCGCGGTGCCGGTCTTGCCCGCGACCTGGTAGCCCTCGACGGCGGCGGGCGGCGCGGTGCCGTCGTTCAGGTAGCCCGGCGCGTCCTGGGTGGTGGCGCGCAGCACCCGCAGCACCTGGTCGGCGGTGCGCTCACTGACGACCCGCACGCGACCCGGCGCCGGCGCCGGCACCCGCGTGCCGTCGTCGCGCACGGTGGCGCTCACGATGCGGGGTTCGACGCGCTCGCCGCCGTTGGCGATCGCCTGATACATCCCCGCGAGCTGCACCACGGTCATCGACAGCCCCTGCCCGATCGGCAGGTTGCCGAACGTCGAGCCGGACCACTGGTTGCGCGGCGGCACGCTGCCGGGACTCTCACCGGGCAGGCCGATGCCGGCGCGCTCCCCGAGGCCGAACTTCTTCGCGACGTCGAGCCAGCGGTCCTCGCCGACCCGCTTCGCCAGCTTCAGCGTGCCCACGTTGGACGACTTCGCGAACACGCCCGTCGTGGTGAACGGCAGCGTGCCGTGCTCCCAGGCGTCGTGGATCGTGCGGTCGGCGACGGTGATCTGACCGGGCACCATGATCCGGGAGCGCAGGGTGGTCACGCCGTACTCCAGCGCGGCGGCGGCGGTGATCACCTTGTTCACCGAGCCCGGCTCGAACGGCGTTGTCACCGCCTGGTTGTTCATCTCCTTCTCGGAGGCCGCTGCGATGTTGTCCGGGTCGAACGTGGCGTCGTTGGCCAGCGCGTACACCTCGCCGGTTTTGGCGTCCATGATCACCGCGCTGCCGCCGTTGGCGTTGGTGCGCGAGACGTAGTCCGACAGCTGCCGTTGCAGCTCGTACTGCACGTCGGAGTCGATGGTCAGCGCCAGGTCGGAGCCGGGCACGGCAGGGCGCAGCTCGTCGGTGGTGCCGGGGATCGGGATGTCGTCGCCCGAGCTGGTGTCGACCAGCATTCTGCCCGGCCTGCCGACGAGGGCGTTGTCGCGCGCGTTCTCCAGCCCCACGAGGCCGTGGATGTTGTGCTTGGACCGGTCGGATGAGTCCATCCGCCAGTTCGCGTACCCGACGATGTTCGACGCGAGCCGCCCGCCAGGGTACTCCCGCATCGCCCGCTTCTCCGCCGCGATCTCGGGGAACTTCGCGGTGATGGTCTCGGCGACCGACGGCGGGACGTCGTCTACGAGGAACGTGAACGGCCCGTCCGTGTGGAACAGGTCGAGCAGGTCCTGCTCCGTGGTCAGCGCCGGCAGCTTGCGCGCCATGTACCGCGAGATCTCAGCGACCCGCGCGTCGAAGTCCATGCCGGACTCCGGGTGCTCGCGCGCGTGCTCGCGCCACGTCTGGCGCATGTCGCGCAGGTTGACCTGCAGGGTGCGGGTCTCCACGCTGAACGCGAGCTTGGTGCCGTTGCGGTCGACGATGTCGCCGCGCTTGGCGGGGATGTCGATGATGGTCTCGCGCTGCTGCTCCGCCCGCTGCGACAGCGCCTCAGCCTGGAACGCCTGGAGGTAGACCAGCTTCAACGTCGCCAGGCTGAGCACCGTCACCAGGATCAGCGCGGCGGTGGCGTAGCGGTTGCGGGGCCAGCGCAGCACGCCACGCAGCCTGGTGCGCATCGCGATAAGGGGCCGCCCGCGCCGCTGCTGGACCCGTTTGCTCCGCACCGGAGTGCGGGACGGGGTGCTCGCGCGTGTGGCCGCCGACCGCGCGGCGGGCCGCGCCCTGGCGGTCGGCGCCCCACGGCCGGTGGTGCCACGCCGAGGCGCGGCACCACGCTGGCGCCGACTTGTGGCCATCGCGGGTTACCCGCCCGCCGGTTTCGGATCGCCGACCAGCTTCGGCTTGCCGTCCTCGGAGACGACGATGCGCGGCGGGTTGCCCGACGGCACCATGCCCCGTTCCCGTGCCTTCTCCCCCAGCTCCGCGGGCGACTCCTGCCGCGCGACGTCGCGCTGCAACTGCTCCGCGCGCTCCTCGAGGTTCGCGGTCTCGGCCCGCATCCGCTCCAGCCGATAGGAGTCCGCGATCGCCTGGGTGGACAGCCACAGCGTCAGCGCGACGCCCGTCGCCAGCAACGACATCATGAGCAACACGAACGACGCCCGCGACTTCGGCAGCTTGACCGCGAGCAGCGCGCCCATCCCCGCCGCGGCGGTGCCGCTCTCGACGTGATCGACGGCCGCGGTGCGCTGCGCCCTGCGAGCGTACGCCTTCTGCGCCGCCGAGCTCTTGCCACGCTGCGGGCCGTGCGGCGCGGACCGCTCCGGTGATCGCTGGGGAGATCGCTGCGGGGAGCGGCGGTCGGTGCGCCGGGTGCGGGTCGGGGACGTCGTCGCGTGGGTGGCTCGCCCCGTCGCTCGTGCCGGGGCCGCCTCGGTGTCCGCCGTGCGTGCCGCCGACGCGGGCCTGCTCGCCGTCGTCATGTTGGCGCCTCCTCCGTCACGATCCGCTCCGCTGCGCGCAGGCGCACCGAAATTGCCCTGGGGTTCCGATCGCCCTCCGCCTCGGACGCGCGCTCCGCGCCCCTGGTCAACAGCCGGAACTCCGGCCCGTGGCCGGGCAGCTCCACCGGCAGTCCTTCCGGCGTGCGCGAGCGGGACCGTTCGGCGAGCGCGCGCTTGACCATCCGGTCTTCGAGCGAGTGGTACGACTCGACGACGATCCGCCCGCCCGGCGCGAGCGCGTCCAACGCGGCGGGCAGTGCGCGCGCCAAGACGTCCAGCTCCCGGTTGACGGCGATGCGCAGCGCCTGGAAGGTGCGCTTCGCCGGGTGACCGCCGGTGCGCCGGGCCGGAGCGGGCACGGTGTCGTAGATGAGCTCGACCAGCCGCGCGCTGGTGGTGAACGGCTCCTTCTCCCGCGCGACGGCGATGGCCTTGGCGATCTTGGCCGCGAACTTCTCCTCGCCGTAGGTGCGCAGGATGCGCTTCAGCTCCTCGACCGGCGCGGTGTTCAGCAGCTCGGCGGCGGTCTGCCCCCTGCTGTCGTCCATGCGCATGTCCAGCGGGGCGTCGACGGCGTAAGCGAAGCCGCGCTCGCTGGTGTCCAACTGCATCGACGAGACGCCGAGGTCGAACAGCACGCCGTGCACCACGTCGACGCCCTGGTCGGCGAGGACGTCGCCGATCTCGTCGTAGACGGCGTACACCAGCCGGACCCGGTCGCCGTGGCGCGCCAGCCGATCGCGGGAGTACGCCAGCGCGTGCGGGTCCCGGTCCAGCCCGATCAGCCGCAGCCCGGGGTGCGCGGACAGCAGCGCGTCGGCGTGTCCGCCGAGGCCGAGCGTGGCGTCGACGAGCACCGCGCCCGCAGTGCCACCAGCGCCACCAGCGCCATCGAGGTCGAGAGCTGGGGCGAACAGCTCGAGCACGCGGTCGAGCAGCACCGGCTCGTGCGGCGCGCCGTCAGTGGCGCTCGTGATGCTCCCCATGCCGTGCCCCCTTTCCACCTGCGTGCGCGTCCCGGGACACTGTGGCGCGGGTGCCGTCAGGTCCCCGCCCGCTCCGCTGTGAACCTGGTGCCGGGGAAGGTGCACCAGGGCCACGCCCGTGCGGACAGAGGCCTCACGACATCCGCGTTCCGCTCTTGCTGACCGGCCCACCCTGACCCCCCGACAGCCAGGGTTTGCCGTGCGCGTCAGAAGAGTCCGGGAAGCACCTCCTCTTGCGCCTTGGCGTAGCTGTCCTCGTGCTGTTCCAAGTAGCCCTGCCATGCTTGGGCGTCCCAGATCTCCAACCGGGTGATCGCCCCGATCACCACGCACTCCTTGTTGAGCCCCGCATAGCGCCGTAGTTCGGACGCGATCGCGATGCGACCCTGCCCGTCAGGACGCTGCTCGTCGGTTCCGGCGAACAGGTACCGCTGGTAAGCCCGCACCGCCTCGTTGGTGAACGGCGCGTCCGCCACCTTGCGGGCCAACTGCTCGAACTCGGCACGCGGGAAGACGTAGAGGCAGTGATCTTGCCCCTTCGTCACCATCAGTCCACCTGCCAGCGCCTCACGGAACTTCGCGGGCAGCGCGAGCCGCCCCTTGTCGTCAAGCTTGGGCGTGTGGGTACCGAGAAACACGGCAACCACCTCCCGCCGGAACCTGCTCATCCAGGAAGGTCACGGCCTTGGGGCTCCCTGCTGCCCCACTTGTCGCCACCGTACCCCACTTTCCACCAC
The DNA here is from genome assembly GCA_009377475.1 of Actinophytocola sp. Taxonomy (GTDB): domain Bacteria; phylum Actinomycetota; class Actinomycetes; order Mycobacteriales; family Pseudonocardiaceae; genus Haloechinothrix_A. Next base: position 18,346 of record WHTY01000059.1, on the reverse strand, counting down.
AGTCAACGCGAAATGAGTCGATTCAGAAGGAGGTACGGGAGCGTTTCCGCAGGTCAACGGAAGGGAGTGACGGTGGGGGGCGGTGGGGACATCACACCGACCTCGCGCCACTTCTCCCCCTATCGGGTCATGAAACGCGGGCGCGGGACCCCGAATCCGCACCGAATCCGCGCCGCGAACGGCGTCGGTGGCGCGTTGTGGGCGACGTTGGGGCGACGTTGGGGAGACGCCGCGCGACACCACGTGACCGCCGTGGGGAGATGTGGGAAAGCCACGTCGATGCGGCCGTTCGGCTGGATTCCCCGCGAAAATCGGACCAACCCGGGCGGACGTGGCGACAGAACTTTGACACACTGCAAGACAGAGTGGTGACAACCGACCACCATCGCACCGGGTCGCAATGCCGCGAATCGCCTGCGCGCTATCGTGGAGCATTGCTCACGAGGAGGACGTGTGACGTCGAGGATCGAGACCGCAGGGCACTCTGCGGCGTACCCGACGACGGATGAGGACATCATCGGCAACGGATCGCATCCGCCGCGCGTCTCACGGGAGGGCCCCATCGGTTTGTCCGATCTCGACGACCTGCACTCCGTTGTCCGCGACATCACCGGCAACATCGAGCGGATCCTCGTCGGCAAACCCGAGGTCGTGCGCATCGCGCTGGTGACCCTGCTCGCCCAGGGCCACCTCCTCGTCGAGGATGTGCCTGGCGTCGGGAAGACGTCACTGGCCAAGGCGCTCGCCCGCTCCATCGACTGCACCGTCAGCCGCATCCAGTTCACCCCGGACCTGCTGCCGAGCGACGTCACCGGTGTGTCCATCTACAACCGCGAGAACGGCGGCTTCGAGTTCCGGCCCGGCCCGGTGTTCGCCAACATCGTCGTCGGCGACGAGATCAACCGCGCATCGCCCAAGACGCAGTCGGCGCTGCTGGAGTGCATGGAGGAAGGCCAGGTCACCGTCGACCGCTCGACGTACCAGCTCGACACGCCGTTCATGGTGATCGCGACGCAGAACCCGGTGGAGATGGAGGGCACCTACATTCTCCCCGAGGCGCAGCGCGACCGGTTCACCGCGCGCGTGTCCATCGGCTACCCGGACCAGATCGCCGAGATGGCGATGGTGGACGAGCACGCCGGCCATGACCCGTTCGCCGACCTCACGCCGGTGTCCAACGCGGCCACGCTGCGCCGGATGATCCAGGCGGTCCGCACCATCCACATCTCCCGCGAGGTGCGGCAGTACGCCGTCGACCTCGTCGGCGCAACCAGGACGTTGTCCGAGGTGCGGCTCGGCGCGTCGCCGCGCGCCACGCTGCAGCTGGTCCGCAGCGCAAGGGCGCAGGCGGCGCTGTCCGGCAGGGAGTACGTCGTCCCCGACGACATTCACGCCGTCGCCGTGCCCGTGCTCACCCACCGCCTCGTGCTGACGACGGAGGCGCATGCCGCGCGCCGCTCCGCCGCCGACACGGTGCGCTCGGTATTGCAGCGCGTCCCGGTCCCCCGCGCGAACCCGTCGCGCCGCTGACCGGCCAACGGCCATGCTGTCCGGTCTGACCACACGCGGCAGATGTCTCCTCGCGGCCGGGTTCGCCGCCGCCATGTGCGCCTGGATGCTCAACGAACGGGACCTGCTGCGGGTCGCGGTGTTCGTCATCGCGCTGCCGCTGCTCGTTGTGCTGTTCATCTCGGCGTCGAAGGTGCGTATCGGCGCGACCCGCGCGCTGGCGCCCGACCGCGTCCCGGCGGGCACGGAGACGACGGTGCAGCTCCAGTTGTGGCGCACCGGCAGGATGCCGTCCGGTGAGGTGCTGCTCGAGGACGGCGTCGCCTACGGGCTCGGGGTACGGCCCCGGTTCATCGTGGAGCACCTGCCACATCTGCAACGGGTGCCGCTGCGGTACGGGCTCCGGCCGCAGTCGCGCGGAGTGCAGCAGGTCGGGCCGCTGCGCGCGCGGGTGACCGACCCGTTCGGCATCTGCGAGTTCGACCGGGAGCTGATCGGCACGTCGCGGCTGATGGTGGTGCCGAAGACCGAGCAGCTCAGGGGCCTGCCGTCGGGCGGCGGCATCGGCACCGGCGAGGACGGTTCCATCCAGCGCGGCTCAGGCGCCGGTGAGCCGGACGCGATCGTGCGGCAGTATCGGCAGGGCGACGACCTGCGCCTGGTGCACTGGCCGTCGACCGCGCGCCGGGACGAGATCATGGTGCGGCTGGAGGAGAAGCCGCGTCACGGCGGCACCACGGTGCTGCTCGACCACCGCGCCGCCGCCCACCACGGTGCGGGGCCGAGGGCGAGCATGGAGTGGGCGATCTCGTTCGCCGCCAGCATTGCGCTGCACCTGCGGCGCTGCGGCCACGGCGTGCGGCTGGTGACCGAGCACGCGAAAGTGCTGGCCGAGCTGCCATTCGACGGCGGACCCGCCCACGACAACCTCGCGCTGGACGCGCTGGCGGCGCTGCAACCAGCGCACCAGCGCGACGTCACGCTCGGCGGCGACCCCGCGGGCGGGCAGGAGCTGATCGCGGTGCTCGGCAGCATCAGCGCCGAGGCGATCCACGAGCTGACCCGGCATCGGGCGCGCGGCATGCGCAGCCTCGCGGTGCTGCTGGACACGCCGGCGTGGTCGACGGAGGCCAAGGGCGCCCAGTGCTCATCGGCCGTCGACGAGTCGGCGCGGCTGCTGCGCGCGGCGGGCTGGAGCGTCGTCGTCGCCCGGCCAAGCGCGACGATCCCCTCGGTGTGGGAGGAACTGTGCCGCGCTGGCCGCTGGTACCCGGCGATGGTGGGGTCATGAGGACTGCTCGCAGGTCCGAATCATCGGGCACCATGCTGGCCGACGCCAGATCAATGGCGCGGCGTGCCGCGTGCGATCAGGAGGCCGCATGAGCCAGCAGCCCACCGCGCGGCACGCCCAGCATGACTGGAGCAGCTCGATCATCGCGCCGTCCATCGCCGGGCTCGCCACCGTCTGCTCCGCCACCGCGCTGACCGGCGTCATCGACGGCTGGTCGTGGCTGAGCTACGTCATCGTGGCGGTGGTGCTCGTCGTCTGCACCGGCCTGGCGCTGCGCTCGCTGCGCACCCCGGCGCTCGTCGTCGGTCTCGGCCAGATCCTGGTGCTGCTGTTGCTGATCACCGGGATGTTCACCAGCTCGGGCATCCTGGCGATCATCCCCGGTCCCGCCGCGTTCGCTGAGCTGAACGAGGTGCTGACCGCGGCGGGCGGGCAGATCCGTACCAGCCTGCCGCCGGTGACGGCGAGCGCGCCGATCCTGTGCCTCGCCACGATCGGCATCGGCCTCGTCGCGGTGCTGGTCGACACCATCGCGGTGACGGTCGCGGCACCGGCGGCGTCCGGTCTGGTGCTGCTGTGCCTGTACGCGGTGCCCGCATCGCTGGCCGAGAAGCTGCTGCCCTGGTGGACGTTCGTGCTCGGCGCTGGCACGTTCGCGGTGCTGATCGCGCTGGACAGCAGCCACCGCCATCGCGGCTGGCAAGGCAGAGGCGGCAGACAGCACGGCCGCGAGATGGCGGCGATGTCGTCGCCGCCGTCGGTCGTCGTGTCGGTGGCGATCGTGTGCGGACTGCTCGCCGGGGCCACCGTCACGTCGATCGGCACCGTGGGCCAACTGCCGTTCAACTCCGGCAGCGGCAACCGGGGCCCGGCGGCGGCGGGGCTCGGGCTGCAGCCGTTCACCGAGCTGCAGGGGCTGCTCAACCAGCAGGAGGACATCGAGCTGTTCCGGGTGCGCGGCCTCGGCGACGATCAGCGGCTGATGCGCGCGTTCACCCTCGACACCTACGCGCCCAATCAGGGCTGGCGGCTGCGGCCTGGGCCGATGCCCGCCGGGGTCGTCGCGAGCGACCAGCTGCCCCGCGCGGCAGGCGACGACTTCAGCCGGGCACGGTCGATCCGGATCGACCCGGTGCGCTGGCGCGACGTGTGGCTGCCGATCTACGGTAAGCCGCGCCAGATCACCGGCATCGACGACAACTGGTACTACGACCAGGTCAGCGGCACGATCTACACCGAACGGACACAGCAGCCGCCGGCGTACACCGTCTCGGCGTCGTTGTCGCAGCCGACGAAGGAGGAGCTGCAGGACGCCAGCGCGACCACCGGTCAGATCCCGTCGGTCTACAGCGCGCCGCCGCCGATCGACCCGAGGGTTCAGCAGCTCACCGACCGGATCGTCGCGGGCGAGACCACCGCGTACGGCAAGGCGCAGGCGCTGTGGCGGTTCTTCCTCGACGACGGCAACTTCACCTACGACATCGAGACCGCCAGCAACGCGGGCACCAACGCGCTGGCGCACTTCCTGCTCGAGGGCAAGCGCGGGTACTGCGCGCAGTTCGCGTCGGCGATGGCGGTCATGCTGCGCAGCGAGGGCATCGGCGCGCGGGTGGCGATCGGCTTCACGTCCGGCAAACGGATGGACGGCTACAACGTCATCAGCACCAAGGACGCGCACGCCTGGGTGGAGGTCTACTTCGGACCGGAGCACGGCTGGGTGGGGTTCGACCCGACGCCGCTGGACGACGGCCGCGGCGTCGTGCCGGACTATCTGGAAGAGGACGGCACCACCAACCCGGACACCGGCCAAGAGGAGCGGGCCAGCGGCCAGGACCAGCAGGAGAACACTCCCACCCCGACGCCGGAACCGAGGGACCAGCAACAGCCCCAGGGCAAGGACAACGTCAGCCTCGCGCAGGCGCCGGACTGGGTGCGCTGGCCGGTGCTGCTGCTGGTGCTGATCGCCACCTGGCTGACGGCCGCGACGGTCTACGTCGCGCGGCGCACCAGCGAGCTGCGGTCGCACCCGGGTGCCGACGCGGGAACGCCGCTGGTGCGACGGCTCGCGCTCGCACGGTGGTGGCTGCCGCCCGCGACGGCGGCGGGCTGGATGTTGTCACTGGTGCTGGTCGGCTGGATGGTGTCGTGGCTGCTCGCCATCGCCCTGTTCGTGATCGCCGGGGCGCTCGTCGCACCCGCGCTGCTGCGCGAGTACCACCGGGGCAGCCGACTGCACGACATCCTGCTGAGCAGGCCCGACGCCGCGTCGGCAGCGTGGCGCGAGCTGCTTGACGAGCTGGCCGACCGGGGCACGCCAGTGGCCGAGGCGGAGACCGTCCGGGAGACCGCCCGGCGGCTGGCGGCCGACTACGGCCTTGGCGACGATGGCGAGCGGCACCTGAACACCATCGTGCGGGTGCTGGAACGCTCCTGGTACGGCGACCACGCCGACGTCGACCCGGAGCTGGCGGCGGCGTTCGAGGGGCTGCGGCAGAGCCTGAACCAGGCGGCGCCGCTGTCATGGCAGGGCAAGCTGCTGCCGACGTCAGTGATGGCGGGACTGCCCGGGCGCAGGGGCTGACAGCGGGGCCGCTCTCTCAGTGGTCGTCGAAACCTCAGTGGTCGTCGAAACGGTGCCGGAAGCGCTCTTCCATGCGTTGCGAGAACGAGCTTCGCTTGGCGCTCTTGCCATCCTTGTCCTCATCAGACGAGTCGGACGCGCCGTCCGGTTGGGCGCGCATCGACGTCACGAACAGCAGCACACCGAAGAACATCAGCAGGAAGCCGAGCACACTGAGGATGGGGATCTCCGCGAGGCGCACCTGCACCATCACGCCGAGCGGCAAGAGCGTGATACCGGCCGCGAACAGCACCATGCCTTGCAACCGCTTGCCACGCGAGGGTTTCCGGAGCCGCTTGCCCCTGACGTTCGATGCGAACTTCGGGTCCTCGGCATACAACGCCTGCTCGATCTGGTCGAGCAGCCGCTGCTCATGCTCGGAGAGTGGCATCTGTCCTCCTCCCGCGGCATGTCGTCTGAGCTGCCGCGCGCAACTCACCACATCCCATCGTCGGCACCTGCTTACCGGCTGCCACTTCCAGGATACGAGCCCGGCGCATCCAGGACTACCCGATCCGGCAAGCTTCTACCCAGAATTATCGATCTGTGTCCGACTTGTCGTGATCCGCGCCCGCACGTGTCCGATCAGTGGGACTCAAGCCTAGCAGCGAGGCGGGTCGTACCGCTGAGGTGCCGAACCGGTCACGCGCGGTGTCCGCCGCCAGTTCCGCGTCGCGCCAGCGTGGCTCGTCCGCATCGAGGCGCAACTGCTGCCCGCCGTCGCGGTCGGTGAGCCCCTCGACCCGCACCCCGAGCAGTCGCACGAGCGTTCCCGGCGGCACGTTGGCGGTCAACAACGCCTGCGCGCAGGCGTGGATCTCGTGCGCGACGTCGGTGGCGGCGGACAGCGAGCGGGACCGCGTGATCGTGGTGAAGTCGGCGAACCGGATCTTGACGACCACGGTTTTGCCGGTGAGTTCCTTGCGGCGCAGCGTGGCCGCCACCCGCTGCGCGAGGCCGAGCAGTTCGCGCGCCAAGATGTCGTGATCGTCCTGGTCGACGTCGAACGTCTGCTCAGCGCCGAGCGACTTGTCCGGACTGTCCGGCTGGACCGGGCGCGGGTCGTCGCCGTGGGCCAGCGCGTGCAGGTGCTCCCCCGCCGCCGTCCCGACCACGCGCCGTAGCCGCGCCAGCGGTGCCGCCGCGACGTCGGCGATGGTGCGCAGCCCGGCGCGTTCGAGCGCGGCGTTGGTGCGCTGCCCGACGCCGGACAGCGCCGACACCGGCAGCGGATGCAGGAACTCCCGCACCTGATCGCGCGGCACGACGACCATGGCATCCGGCTTGGCCATGCCCGAGGCGAGCTTGGCGGCGAACTTGACAGGAGCGATGCCGACCGAGCAGGTGATGCCGTGCTCGGCGGCGATGCGGGCGCGGATCTCGGCGCCGATGCGCGCCGAGGTGGTGCGCAACCGCTTGAGCGCGCCGTTGACGTCGAGGAACGCCTCGTCCATGCCCAGCGGCTCCACCAGCGGCGTGAAGTCCGCGAACACCGCCATCACCGCCGACGAGACCTCGCTGTACGCACCGCGCGTCGGCGGCAGGTACACCGCGTGCGGGCACAGCCTGCGCGCCGCCGCCACCGGCATCGCAGAGCGGACGCCGAACTCGCGCGCGGGATAGTTCGCGGCCAGCACCACCGAGCGGTCGCCGCCGCCCGCCACGACGACCGGTTTGTCCGCCAGCTCGGGGCGGGTGCGCAGCTCAACGGCGGCGAAGAAGGCGTCCATGTCGATGTGCAGCACGCCGCAACCGGAGTCGTCCGGCCATGCCTGCGGCGGGGTGTCGGCGGTGATGCGTAGGTGCCGCAGTCCGTCGGGGAGGCCGGTGTTGCGCCCCATGGCGGTGGTGGGTCAGCCCGCGCGGCGCGCGAGCGCGTGCAGGCGAGACGCGATGTCCCGCAGCGGCGACATGCTCGCGGCGACGCGCTCGAACTCCATCGCGTCGTCGTCACTGGCGTCGGACACGGAGTCCGCCACGATGCCGTCGCCGCGCAGGGCGGCGACCCGCAGGCCAGCGCCGTCGAGCAGGCGGGTGAGGCTGTCGACGTCGAAGCGGCGCAGCAGCGCCTCGCCGTCATCGGGCAGCACACCGTCGTGGCCGGTCAGCAGCGTGCGGGCCTCGTCGAACCGCCCAGCGAGCGCGCGGTGCAGCACGGCGGCGTGCCGGTTGGCGGCCAGCACGGAGACGACGCCCTCCGGCGCCACCGCCGTCGCCAGCGCCGCAGCGGCGTCCGCCGGGTCGTCGACGACTTCCAGCAGGCCGTGCGCGAGCACGATGTCGGCGCTCCCGGCGGGCACGACGTCCGCGAGCGCGTCGACGTCCTCCGCGATGCCGGTGACCCGATCCGCGACGCCGTCGTCCTCCGCCCGGCGGGACAGCGTGGCCAGCGCGTTCGGGTTCGGATCGACCACCGTGACGGTGCAGCCCGCCACCGCGAGCGGAACCGCCCACACGCCGCTGCCGCCGCCGACGTCGACGACGACAGGGTGCTCGACCCCGCGCTCCCGAGCGGCGGCCAGTTCCTCGTCGAGCACGCGGTGCACGGCGTTGGAGCCACGCACGGCAGGACTGTCCATTCGCATGGCCTCACCCTAATGCCTGAGTCCGACACTGGCCGGTAACCGGGGCCGGGTGCCGGTCGGCCGGCCGCACGGCGTCTTCGTCGCTGTACCTGCGGGTGGCCCCGCGCGGGGCCACGGGCCGTGCGAATGGTCCAGCGGCACCAGTCAGCGCGTCCGTTCGCGTGAGTTCAACCGGTCGAACCGACCGATCCGGCGCACCAGGTCCCACCGGGCGGGTGGCGGCAGCTACGCTGCAACGTGTGCAGATCGTCGCGGTCCTCAGCCTGAAGGGTGGCGTCGGCAAGACCACCGTCGCTCTGGGTCTCGCCTCAGCTGCGCTCCGTCGCAATATTAGGACGCTCGTGGTTGACCTCGACCCACAGGGCAACGCGACAGCGACGCTCGACCCCGCTGGCGCGGAGTACGGCTTGGCCGACGTCCTCGCCACCCCACGCCCGCCCATCCTCGGGCAGGCCGTCTCGCAGAGCGCCTGGAGCGACGACGTCGACGTGCTCGCCGGGAACGAGGACATCGAGTCGCTGAACGAGCAGTCCCCGCACGCCAGCCCGCTGGAGAACCTGGCGCGCGCGACGTCGTGGTACGCCGATCCGAACAACGAGTCGCACTACGACCTGATCGTGCTGGACTGCCCGCCGTCGCTGGGCAGGCTCACCCGGTCCGCGCTACTCGCCGCGACCGGCGCGCTGCTGGTGACCGAGCCGACGATGTACGCCGTGTCCGGCGCGCAACGCGCGTTCCAGGCGATCGAGCACACCCAGGAGCAGCAGAACCAGCAGTTGCGGGCGCTCGGGGTGCTGGTGAACAAGTTCCGCGCTCGGTCGCACGAGCACCACTACCGGATCAACGAGCTGCGGGAAGGGTTCGGCTCACTGGTGATGCCGGTGGCGCTGCCGGACCGGCTTGCGGTGCAGCAGGCCGCGGGTGCGTGCACCCCGATCCACGAGTGGGCCACGCCAGGCGGGCGGGAGATCGCGCTGGCGTTCAACCTCGTGCTCGCGCGCATCCTGCGCTCCGCCCGACGAGGCCGCCACCACCTCGAGCCGCCAGACTCCGGCCTGCTGACGGACGAAAGCGCCTAACCCCGCGAGTCTCACCGTAATCCGCGCGAGTCTCACCCTATTCGCCGCGAGTCTCACGTTGTTTGGCGCGAGTCCCGCGCCGTGGTGCCGTGAGTCCCGACTTCCAGTGACGCCCGATCTCGGGGCTCGCGCTACCCGACGGTGGGACTCGCGCCTCACTCCGGTGGTGCGGGTGCGGCGGCGCTCGTCGTCGTACGCGAGACTGACGGCGTGCTGTACGACAGGATCGTCCGCCCCGCGCTGTACCGCTGCGGCGGGCAGGACCCCGAAGTGGTGCACGAGCGCACAATGGCAGCGCTCGCAGGGATCAGCCGCGTCCCGCCCGTGTTGGCCGCGCTCCGGCATCACTACGCCGTCGACACGCCGCGGACGATGTTCGGACTGCGGTTCCCGAACCCCGTGGGGCTCGCCGCCGGGATGGACAAGGACGGCCGCGCGTTGCGCGCCTGGCCCGCGCTCGGTTTCGGCTTCGTCGAGGCGGGGACCGTCACCCGGCTGCCGCAACCCGGTAACCCGCGGCCCCGGCTGTTCTCGCTGCCACGATCACGCGCGGTCATCAACCGCATGGGCTTCAACAACGACGGTGCGGAGGCCCTGGCCGAACGCATCACGGCGGGCGGGAAGCCGGACGTGCCGCTGGGCATCAGCATCGGGAAGTCGAAGGCCGCCCCGATCGAGGACGCCGTGGATGACTACCTGTTCTCGCTGCGCACGCTGTATCCGCACGCGGACTACTTCGCGATCAACGTCAGCTCCCCCAACACGCCCGGCCTGCGCACGCTCCAGGACAAGGGCTCGCTGGCCGAGCTGCTGGCGGCGCTGCAACGCGAATCGGCAGAGCTGGCTGGCGGCCGCGCACAAACACCATTGCTGGTGAAAGTCGCGCCAGACCTCACCAACGACGCCCTCGCGGAACTGCTCGACGTATGCAAAGCACACGACGTCGCGGGCATCATCGCCACGAACACCACGCTGTCCCGCGAGGGGTTGGATGCTGAGGACGTCGCAAACGGGCAGGAAGCGGGCGGACTGTCCGGGGCACCGCTGACCGAGCGGGCGCTGGAAGTGGTGCGGTTCGTCGCCAAGGAGACCGGTGGCGCGCTGCCGATCATCGGCGTCGGCGGCATCTCGGGACCGGACGACGCGCTGCGGATGTTCGACGCGGGCGCGAGCCTGGTGCAGCTCTACACCGCGTTCATCTACCAGGGACCAGCGCTGGTCCGCCGGATCGCCCGCGCCGCGCGGTAGCGGCACCGGAAGTCGGGGCTCGCGCGCGGCGCGGTGAAACTCGCGGCGAATAAGGTGAAACTCGCGCACATTAAGGTGTGACTCGCGGCGAATAAGGTGAGACTCGCGCGGACCCCCGCCCGGCTATGTGCTGAGTTCGCGGAGGGCTAGGGCCATGCCTGCAAGTCGGTCGGTGGCGTCCGTGAGGCCTTCGCGCGCGCCGCCGAGGCCGCCGCCGCGCGCGGCGACCGCCTTCCCGGCGGCGGCGAGCAGACTGCCGTAGGAGTCGACGCCCTCGACGAGCTGCTCGCGCAACGTCGTCACGGCCGACTCCAGCGCGCGGCGCTCGCCTGCGGGCGCGGCGTCACGCGCTCGCTCGATCGCGACGATCCGCGCGGCCAGGCCGTACAGCGCTTCCTCCGCTTCGGTGGCCGTGCCCCGCGCGGCGTCGAGTGAGTCGTCCGCGACGGCGGGACCACCCGCGTGCGGCGTTGCCAACTGGGCCAACAGCTCGTGGAGCGACTTCCGCGCCTCGACCAGCCGTTGCAGTGGCTCGTGCGCCACCGACGTCCTGGGCGGCAGCGCACGCCGTTTGCCGTCGGACAACGGCGCGGTGGCGCGGTGCAGCCTGCGCAGCCGCAGGCCCGCCCGCACCGCGAGCGCGGAGAACACGACGAGACCCGTGATGAACGGGTGCGACCCGGTGCCGACCGCGATACCGCACAACGTAGCGAGCACCAGCCAGATCGTCAGCCCCCGCGAGGCACGCTCCTTGCGGCGCGCCAGCTTGGCGGCCGGCTCGTTGAAATCCTCCCACTGCTTGGCGAGGTCGGCAACGAACGGGAACTGTGCCAGCAACCGGGTCTTGTCGATCACCTCAGGCCACCTCAGGCCTTGTTCTGCTGTTGCTCTGCCTGCACTCGCTTGGCGATCTCGGCCTGAACGTCGGCGCTCGGCCGCGGCGTCTCCTTCTGGCCGCCGGAAGCGGCACTCTCCTTCTCACCCGGGGTCACCTGGCCGACCGCGTCACCGTGCATCGACGCGCGGATCTGCTCCAGCCGGTTGTGCCCGGCGAGCTGCGTCGTGGAGTGCTGCACTTCGAGCATCCTGCCCTGCACCGAGTTCTGCGCCAGCTCCGCGGAGCCGACGGCGGTGGCGTAGCGGGCCTCGATCTTCTCCCGCACCTCGTCCAGCGACGGCGTGGCGCTCGGCGCGGCCAGCTCGGTCATCTGCGTCAGCGACTGCGACACCTGCTCCTGCATCTTGGCCTGCTCCAGCTGCGAGAGCAGCTTGGTGCGCTCCGCCAGCTTCTGCTGCAGCATCTGCGAGTTGCGCTCCACCGCCTGCTTGGCCTGCGTGGCGGCCTGCAGCGCCTGGTCGTGCAACGACTTGAGGTCCTCGACACCCTGCTCGGCGGTGACGAGCTGCGCCGCGAAGCCCTCGGCGGCGACCTCGTAGTCCTCGGCCTTCTTGGTGTCGTCCTTCCCTCGGGCTTCCTCGGCCAACACCAGCGCCTGTCGCGCGGACGACTGCAGCTTCTCGACCTCGCCGAGCTGGCGGTTGAGCTTCATCTCCAACTGCCGCTGGTTGCCGATCACCGACGCGGCCTGCTGCGACAACGTCTGGTGGTTGCGCTGCGCCTCCTCGATGGCCTGCTGGATCTGCACCTTCGGGTCGGCATGCTCGTCCACCTTCGACGAGAACGCCGCCATGAGGTACTTCCAGAACTTCACGAATGGGTTGGCCATCTCACCCGCCTGCCTTCTCGCATCCCAGTACACCTGTGCACCCAGCGCGGTTGCCGGATTTGTCCGAACAACGCCTAATCACCAGGGCAGGTTCCATCGTGTCAGGTCGAGGGCCGGGCTTCCAGGCGACCCGCAGAGATTTCAGGGCTAACCCTGATCTTGACAGCCATCCGACAGCTACGCCGCGAACACCCGCACCGTGGGACTGGCGATCGTCGTGCGCAGGGCGGTCGACACCCCACCGGACGCCGCCGACGACGCGGCCTCGGCCTCGGTGCCGACGTGGCTGGCAGCATCGCCGTGCTGGGACCCGGCCACGCTGGCGCCGTCGAGCACCATGTCGTCCACGCTGGCCATGTCACTGGCGACGGTGTGCAGCAGTTCGGGCAACGGCAGCTCAAGCGCATCGCAGATGGCGGCGAGCAGCTCGCTCGACGCCTCCTTCTGCCCCCGTTCCACCTCGGAGAGGTAGCCAAGGCTGACCCGCGCGGAGTGGGAGATCTCGCGCAGCGTCCGCTGCTGGTTGGTGCGGGCATGGCGAAGCCGATCACCGATCGCCTCGCGCAACAGCACGGTCATCGCGCGCCTCCTCACTCTCGCTCGTCTGGTGACGTCCGCCCTTCGCAGGATGCGACTCCCACGTTACCCGGACAATGCCGCAGGACGCAGATGCTCACCACCCCTTCCGCCATGGGCGAACGTTTCTCATCAACGCATGTTCGAGGCCAGATGTTCCCGGAACAGGCGTAACGCCGCCAGGGCCGCCGCCTCCCGCACCGCGCCACGGTCACCCGGGAGCACCAACGACCACGTCTCGCACGCGTCGGGTCCGGCGACAACGACGTGGACTGTGCCCGCCGGGATGCCGCCGGACGGCCCCGGCCCCGCGACGCCGGTCAGCCCGATCCCCCAGTCCGCTCCACAGCGGGTCCGTGCGCCCTCGGCGAGCGCCGCCGTGACGTCCGGGTCCACCGTGCCACGCTCGGCCAGCAGCGTGGCGGACACCCCGGCCAGGCCGGTCTTCAGCTCGGCGGCGTAGACGACCAGCCCGCCCCGCACGAAGTCGCTGGACCCCGGAACGCCGGTGAGCGCGGCGCACACTCCCCCGCCGGTGATCGACTCTGCGGTGGCCACCGTCTGACCAGCACGCCGCAACGCGTCGAGCAACGCCGCGACATCGACGTCGGGCCCCTGAGCGTCGGGCACATCGACGGCGGGACCGTCGGCGTCAGGACTCACCGTGCTCCGCCCGCCGACCGCTCGCGCGCAACCGCACCGCGCGCACCACGTAGTCCAGCCCGGTCACCACCGTCAGCACCAGCGCCAACCCCATGACCGACCAGTTCACCGGGTCGAACACGGCTGGCAGCGGCAGCAGGAACAGCCCGATCGCCACGAGCTGCGCCATGGTCTTCGCCTTGCCGCCCCTGCTCGCCGGGATCACGCCATGCTTGATCACCCAGAACCGCAGCAGCGTGATGCCGATCTCGCGGGCGGCGATCACGATCGTCACCCACCACGGCAGCTCGCCGAGCAGGCTCAGCCCCACCAGCGCGGAACCGGTGAGCGCCTTGTCCGCGATCGGATCCGCGATCTTGCCGAAGTCGGTGATCAGGCCGTAGCGGCGGGCGACCCAGCCGTCGACCTGGTCGGTCACCGCCGCGACCGCGAACAGCGCGGCGGCCAGCCACCGCCAGCCATCGCCGTGCCCAGAGCCGAGGAACAGCGCGAGCAGGAACAACGGCACCAGCGCCAGCCGGGAGATCGTGAGCAGGTTCGCCAGATTCAGCGTCCGCACGTGTGTCTCACCCGCCGCGCCCGCTGTGCCCGACGGCCGTTCGACGGCCCCGCTCACGGCCGCGCCCGCAGTGCGATCGGACGAACCCGCAGGTCGACGCCCTCGGCGTCAACGACGTCGCAGCGCACGATCTCGCCGACCGCGTAGCCGCCATCGGGGACCTCGGTGAACAGGCACTCGCCGTCCACCTCGGGGCCCTGGTGCTCTGCCCTGCCCACGGCAGCCACGTCAGGATCCTCAGGCGCGACATCTGCGGTGCTTTCCACCAACACGTCGACGACGCCGCCGATCCGGTCCTCGGCGCGCTGCGAGGTGAGCTGCTCGACAAGCGCGGTCACCCGCTCCACCCGAGCGTCGATCTCGGCCTGATCTAGCTTGCCGTCCAGCGTGGCGGCCTCGGTGCCGTCCTCGTCGGAGTAGCCGAAAACGCCGACCGCATCGAGCCGCGCCTCGGTGAGGAAGTGCTCCAGCTCGGCGACGTCGTCCTCGGTCTCTCCGGGGAAGCCGACGATGACGTTGGTTCGGATGCCCACCTCGACGTCGTAGCTCCGGATCTGCTCGATCAGCGCGAGGAACGACTCGGTGCCGCCGAACCGGCGCATCCGCCGCAGCACCGACGCGCTGGCGTGCTGGAACGACAGGTCGAAGTAGCTGGCGACGCCGTCAGCGGTGGCGATGACGCGCACCAGGTCCGGACGAGTCTCGGCGGGCTGCAGGTAGGAGACCCGGACGCGCTCGATGCCGTCCACCTCGGCGAGCTTCGGCAGCAGCAGCTCCATCGCGCGGCCAGCGCCGTACGCCTTGCCGAGGTCCTTGCCGTAGGACGTCGAGTTCTCGCTGACAAGGAACAGCTCCCGCACGCCCTCGCGCGCCAGCCACACCGCCTCGCCGAGGATCGCCTCGGGCTGCCGGGACACGAACGAGCCCCGGAACGACGGGATGGCGCAGAACGAGCACTTGCGGTCGCAGCCGGACGCGATCTTCAGCGCGGCCACCGGCGCATCGTCCAACCGCGCGCGCATCGGGTCGGCGGTCGGCACCCATTCGTGCCCGGGCACGGCGACGTCCTCGCTGGCGCGCTGCCGCTCCACCGGCGTGATCGGCAGCAGCGTCCTGCGGTCGGACGGCGTGTGCGAGGCCACCGCGCGTCCCACGATGACATCGTCCAGCCGCTCGGACAACGTCGTGTAGTGGTCGAAGCCGAGCACCGCGTCGGCTTCGGGGAGGTTCTGCGCCAGCTCGGCGCCGTAGCGCTCTGCGAGGCAGCCGACCGCGACCACCTTGGCGCCGGTCTCGGACGCCGCGAGCACCGTGTCGATGGAGTCCTTCTTCGCGGACTCGACGAAGCCGCATGTGTTGACCACGACGACGTCCGCGTCCTCCGAGTCCCCGGTGAGCTGCCAGCCGCCCGAGTCGAGCCTGCCTGCCAGCTCCTCGGAGTCGACCTCGTTGCGGGCGCAGCCAAGCGTCAGCAGCGCGACGCGCCGCTCACCGGAAGAATCTGTCATGGAAGAAGGCACGACGTTCAGGGTAACTGGCGACAGGAAGCCGCCGCCCGCGTACCGGTGCCAGGGCCGGTCACCAGCCGAGCGCGCGCTTCACCCGCTTCTCCACCGTGGGCGACATCGTGCTCATGTAGGTCTCGGTGATGTGGTTCTCGTCCCGGTACACGCGCACGTTGCCGATGATCGGCTGGCACACGTAGCTGTCGCAGTAGAGGTCGCTGAGGTCGACGAACCGCACGTTCGGCGGGATGTCCAGCCTGCCCTGGTACGGCGGCACGGCGTGGTACAGCTCCGAGCGCACCCCGATGCATTCCGGGTCGTCCGCGCCGTGCTCCTCGACGCACTCGGTCGACTGGTAGGTGTAGCGCGGGTTGTCGCGGATGGCCACGACGGGGAGGTTCGCCTCGTACAGCTTGCGCCACTGCGCGATGAAGCCCTCCGGTAGCCGCTCGCGGAGCCCGGGACGCACCTGGTAGGTGCCCATCACGATGACGGCGTCCGGCCGCCGCTGGATGATCTCCGGGACGACGGCCTTGTTCCACGCCACGCACGACGTGCGGTTCGGGAACAGCTCCGAGTTCACCGAGAACGGGCAGCCGGGACGGCGCATCACGGTGATGTGCCAGTTGTTCTTCTCGACCAGCGGGTCGAACGCGCCGAGGAGCGACTGGGCGTGGGAGTCGCCGACGATGACGAGGCGCTTCGTCGCGGTTGCGGCGTTCGACGTCTGGCAGACCTCGACCTCGGGCCCGCGCGGCAGGATCTCGCAGGTCCCGTTGGTCAGCTCGGCCTGCTCGTCGGGGATCGCGATCATGCTCGGGATCGGTTCCTCGTCGTAGCTCTCCCGCGCCTCGGCCCCGCCGGTCATCACCAGCGCGCCGGGGTGCTGGTCGGGCTCCGCCTCCTGGACGGCGGCTTGCGCCAGGTTCTCGCCGTACGCCTGCCAGCCCTGGGCAGCGCCCACCACCGCGACGAGCACCGCCACGCCGAACGCGTACGCCCGCCAGGGCCGCACCACCCCGATCTTGGAGCGCCGCACCGGCTCCTCGACGCCGTAGTAGGTGATGGTCGCCAGCAGGAGCGCCGCGCCGATGAGCACCGAGCCCGCCAGCCAGTCGGGCTTGGCGATGCCGTTGACCGCCAGGTAGATCACCAGCAGCGGCCAGTGCCACAGGTAGAGCGCGTAGCTGATGTTGCCGATGAACTCCAGCGGCCGCGAGGACAGCCACCGGTCCGCGCCGATCTTACTGTCGGTGGCGCCCGCGAGGAGCACGAACACGGCGGACAGCGTCGGCCACAGCGCGACGTAGCCGGGGAACATGGTGCCGACCTGGAGCACGACGCCGCAGATCGCCAGCCCGATGACGCCGACCCAGCCCAGCAGGATCCGCAGCCACCTCGGCAGGCTGACCGACGTGATGAACAGCGCCAGCAGGCCGCCGAGCATGAACTCCCAGACGCGGGTCAGCGAGTGGAAGTACGCGACCTGCTGGGTCGTCTCGGTCAGCCACATCGAGTACCACAGCGAGGTGCCGAACAGCGCGAGCAGCACGGCGGTGAGCACGCCCTTGAGCCGCAGTCGGCACAGCTTCGCCACCAACGCGACCAACGCCACGACCAGCGGCATCGCCACGTAGAACTGCCCCTGGATCGACAACGACCAGAAGTGCTGCACCGGACTCGCCTCGTTGTGCTGGGCGAAGTAGTCGGTGGAGTCGATCGCGAGCCGCCAGTTCTCCCAGTACGTCGCGGCGGCGACGACCTCGGAGATGGTCTGGAACCAGCGTTGCTCCGGCAGCCAGACCAGCGAGGCGACCATGATGCTGAGCAGCACCGTCAGCGCGGCGGGGAACAGGCGCTTGATCATCCGCGCCCACATCGGTCCGAACCGGATCCCGCCGCGTTCGGACGCGCGGAACAGCTGCCCCACGATCAGGAAGCCGGTGATCACGAAGAAGACGTCGACACCGCCGGACACCCTGCCGAGCCACACGTGGTACACGACGACAAGGACGACGGCGAGCGCCCGCAGCCCCTGCAACTCCGGCCGATACGCGCGGGCGTGGGCGACACCGGGCGGCGTGCCCGGCTTGTCCGGAATCTCAGGGACCCGCTGCGGCTCGGTTCGGGTCTCGGTAACCCCGAAGGACGACGGCGAGTCCAACTGAGTCATGGAATGTTTCCTCCTGCTGGGCGACACCAGTCCGCGCAACGGCCGCTGGGGCGAAGGCATCGTAGCCAACGTCGATCTGTGATCCGGCACGCACGCCCGGTATTACGAACGCAGGTCGCAACAGGCCACGATGGGGTTACGGATAGATTGAGAAGCGTGCTACCGCAGCATGATCCGACTTCCGCCATCACCGTCCGCCGTGCCCGAATCAACGACGTCGTCGACATCAAGGCGTTGATCGACTCCTACGCCGGGCGCGTGCTGCTCGAGAAGGAACTCGTCACGCTCTACGAGGACATCCAGGAGTTCTGGGTGGCCGACAACGCGGGCCAGGTCATCGGGTGCGGTGCGCTGCACGTGCTGTGGGAGGACCTGGCCGAGATCCGGTCGGTCGCGGTGGACCGCGACGCCCGCAGGAAGGGCGTCGGCGAGGCGATCGTGCGGCGGCTGATCGAGACGGCGTCCGAGCTGGGGCTGCCACGGATCTTCGTGCTGACCTTCGAGACCGACTTCTTCGGCACGTTCGGCTTCGAGCCGATCCACGGCACCCCGGTGTCGGACACGGTCTACGAGGAGATGCGCCGCTCCCCCGACCCCGGTGTCGCCGAGTTCCTCGACCTGCCGTTCGCCAAGCCCAACACGCTCGGCAACACCAGGATGCTGCTGACGCTCTAGGAGGGCGCTGAATTAGGGCGGTTTCGGGTCTGGTCGCTGCGCGGGCCGAGGCGCGGAGATTGGCGGGCAGTTGCGCACGAAGCCCGGGCCGGGGCGTGGCCGAGCGGTCGGAGACCGTCAGAGGTGCGCCTGGGCG
>WHTY01000117.1 GCA_009377475.1 Actinophytocola sp. | reverse complement strand
CGCCCACAGGGTGACGAGATCGCCTTGGGGCAGCCCGAGTTCGATCGGGATGATGTCGGTTGCCACTGCATCCTCCGCTGAACAGCCATACGACCTGTACACGTATAGGGTTAACGCGCACGCGCAGCCTACGGGTTTCCCAGTCAGAGGGCGATGCCGGCATCGGCAAAACGTGAGCACGCGGCCGGTAAGGAGCACCGATCGTGGTAGGAGCGCCGCTCGATTGGCCGCACCCGAATGGCACCCTTAGTACTGATGACTGCTTCCCGAACTTCCGCCACGGCCACGCTGCGCGATGCGCTGCCGGGCGAGAACGACCCTGACGCCCTGTTCGACGCCTTCTCGACCTGGGCCACTGCCAAGGGGTTCTCGCTGTACCCCGCGCAGGAGGAAGCGCTCATCGAGGTCGTCTCCGGCGCGAACGTGATCCTCTCGACGCCGACCGGCTCCGGCAAGAGCCTGGTCGCGATGGGCGCGCATTTCGCCGCGCTTGCTGATGGCCGACGTTCCTACTACACCGCGCCGATCAAGGCGCTGGTGTCGGAGAAGTTCTTCTCGCTCATCGAGGTGTTCGGCACTGAGGCGGTCGGGATGATGACCGGCGACTCCGCCGTGAACCCGGACGCGCCGATCATCTGCTGCACGGCCGAGATCCTGGCCAACATCGCGCTGCGGACTGGGCAGGCTGCCCTCAAAGACGCTGTCGGCCAGGTGGTGATGGACGAGTTCCACTTCTACGCTGAGCCCGACCGTGGCTGGGCGTGGCAGGTGCCGCTGCTCGAGCTGCCGGACGCGCAGTTCGTGCTGATGTCGGCGACGCTGGGCGACGTCACCTTCTTCGAGAAGGACCTCACCCGGCGCACCGGCCGGTCGACGGCGGTGGTGACCTCTGCGGAACGTCCGGTGCCGCTGACCTACCGCTACGCGATCACACCGCTGCACGAGACCATCGAGGAGCTGCTGCACGGCGGGCAGGCCCCGGTCTACGTGGTGCACTTCGCGCAGGCTGCCGCCGTTGAGAGGGCGCAGTCGATGACGAGCATCAACGTCTGCAGCAAGGCGGAGAAGGCAGCCATCGCGGAGGCGATCGGGGAGTTCCGGTTCACCAAGGGCTTCGGCAAGACGTTGTCGCGGCTGGTGCGCCACGGCATCGGCGTCCACCACGCCGGGATGCTGCCGAAGTATCGACGTCTTGTGGAGCAGCTGGCGCAGGCCGGGCTGCTCAAGGTGATCTGCGGGACCGACACCCTCGGCGTCGGCATCAACGTGCCGATCCGGACGGTGGTGCTGACCGCGCTGACGAAGTTCGACGGCACCCGCCAGCGGCATCTGAAGGCGCGCGAGTTCCATCAGATCGCCGGACGTGCCGGCCGCGCGGGCTACGACACCGATGGCTACGTCGTCGTGCAGGCGCCGGAGCACGTCGTGGAGAACGCCAAGGCCCTGGCCAAGGCGGGCGACGACCCGAAGAAGAAGCGCAAGATCGTGCGCAAGAAGGCCCCAGAGGGCTTCGTCAACTGGACAGAGTCGACCTACGAGCGGCTGATCGAGTCGCCGCCGGAGCCGCTGGTGTCCAGCTTCGCGGTCAGCCACTCGATGTTGCTCAACGTCGTCGGACGTCCCGGGAACGCGTATGACGCCATGCGCAGCCTGCTTGAGGACAACCACGAGGCGCGCGATCGGCAGCGCAAGCACATCCTGCGCGCCATCTCGATCTACCGCGCGCTGCGCGCCGCAGGCGTGGTCGAGGAACTGGACGAGCCGGACGAGTTCGGCCGGACGGTGCGGCTGACCGTCGACCTGCAGTTCGACTTCGCGCTCAACCAGCCGCTCTCGCCGTTCGCGCTGGCCGCGATCGAACTGCTCGACCCTGAGTCGCCGTCGTACGCGCTCGACGTCGTCTCCATCATCGAGTCCACCGTGGACAACCCGCGTCCCGTGCTGTCGCAGCAGCAGTTCCTCGCGCGCGGCGAGGCCGTCTCGGCGATGAAGGCCGAGGGCATGGAGTACGAGGAACGGATGGCGGCGCTGGAAGACGTCACTTATCCGAAGCCGCTGGAAGAGATGATCGAGGCGGCGTTCGAGACGTACCGGCAGGGGCATCCGTGGGTGGTCGACACCTGGCCGTCCCCGAAGTCCGTGGTGCGCGACATGTACGAGCGCGCGATGAACTTCGTCGAGTACATCGGCTACTACCGCATCGCCCGGTCGGAGGGTCTGGTGTTGCGCTACCTGACCGACGTCTACGACTCGCTGCGACACACCGTGCCCGACGAAGCCAAGACAGAGCAGCTGCTTGACCTGATCGAGTGGCTTGGTGAGCTGGTGCGGCAGGTCGACTCCAGCCTGCTGGACGAGTGGGAGGCGCTGCGGCACCCCGACGAAGCGGACCCGGACGCGCTGGTCAGCCGCCCGGAGATCCACCCGCCGCGCCCGGTCACCGGCAACGAGCGGGCGTTCCGCGTGCTGGTGCGCAACGAGCTGTTCCGCCGCGTCGAGCTGGCCGCGCGCGAGGACTACGCGACGCTGGCCGAGCTGGACGGCGAGGACGGCTGGGACGCCGACGCCTGGGCCGACGCGCTGGACGAGTACTTCGCCGAGTACGACGAGATCGGCATCGGCCAGGACGCGCGCGGTCCTGCGTTGTTCCGCATCGAGGCCGACGCTCGGGTGTGGCGGGTGCGGCAGGTGCTGGTTGACCCGGAGGGCAACCACGACTGGGCGATCTCGGCGGAGGTCGACCTCGCGGCGTCCGACGAGGCGGGTAGCGCCGTCGTCCACATCACTGACGTTGGCGAACTGTAGACACGTCGTGTCCCCCGTTCCCAGCGCCGTGTCCCCCGTTCGCGGCGTTGTGTCCCCGCTTGATGTCGCCTCCACCCGCTCAGTGCGATTTTTAGTCCGATTCGTCGGGCTCGAGCGACGCCCAGCGGGTGGAGGCGGTGGGTTGCTGTGAGCAGATGTCGCGGGTCGGACGTCTAGCGCCAGCGCGATGCGTACGATGCGGTTATGTTCGCGCGTCGATGGTCACTTGCCGTGCTCGCTGCCCTCATCGCGGTGCTCCCCGCCTGCTCAGGGGACGACGCCGACGAGCAGGACGGTTCGTTGCCGCCAGCGAGGCAGCTTGTCGAGAACGCGGCGAACACGGCCGCAGATATCACCAGCACCCACTTCGTCGTGCGGGTCGACGGCAACGTCCCCGGACTCGCCGTCGAAAGTATCGACGGGGACCTGACCACTGAGGGCGAGGGCGTCGGGGCCAAGGGCACTGCTGTGATCACCGCGTTCGGCTCACCCGCCGAGGCGGGCTTCGTGCTGGTCGACGACGTGCTGTACCTGGACACCGGCGGGGGCAACTACCAGCAGATCCCGGCGGCGCAAGCGAAGATGGTCTACGACTTCTCCGCCGTGCTCGACCCGGAGCGCGGCGTCGCGAAGCTGATCCGCAACCTCCAAAACCCGGAGACCGTCGCGGCGGAAGACGTCAACGGCACGTCGACGTACAAGCTCACCGGCACCGCGTCCAAAGACGCCATTGCGGGCCTCGTCCCTGGCGCGAAGAGCGACGCCGACGTCTCGCTGTGGGTCGAAAAGGACGGCGGCAACCAGCCGGTCAAGGCGACGGCGATGTTCCCCGGCGATCAGGGCGGCACGGTGACGGTCACGCTGTCCGAGGTGAACGAGCCGGTCACGGTCGAACCACCGAAGTGACCGTCGACGCGACGCCGTCCCGGGGCGCGCGGCTCAGCGCGATCGGGGCCGGTGGGCTGGCCGTTCTGCTTGGCGCGCTCGACACGTATGTCGTCATCGCATTGTTCCGGCAGATCATCGACGACTTGAGCATCCCGATCAACCGGCTGGAGCGGCTCACGCCGATCGTCACCGGCTACCTGCTCGGCTACGTCGCCGCGATGCCGCTGCTCGGGCAGGCATCCGACCGGTTCGGGCGAAAGCTGCTGCTGCAGGTGTGCCTGTTCGGCTTCGCGGCCGGATCCGCCGTCACCGCGTTGGCCAGCGACGTCGACGTGCTGGTCGCGGGCCGCGTGGTGCAGGGCGTTGCGAGCGGCGCGCTGTTGCCGGTGACGATGGCGCTCGCTGCCGATCTGTTCGCGCAACGTCGCAGGGCCAGCGTGCTCGGCGGGGTCGGCGCGGCCCAGGAGCTCGGCAGCGTGATCGGGCCGCTGTACGGTGTGCTGCTCGCGGCCGTCGCCGGGTGGCGCGGCGTGTTCTGGGTGAACGTGCCGCTCGCCGTCGCCGCCATGATCGCGGTGCACTTCGCGCTGCCGAGCAGGGGCGCGCACGGGCGTGGGCGCGTCGACGTCGTGGGCGGGCTCCTGCTCGCGGTGGCGCTCGGACTCGTCGTGATCGGCCTTTACAACCCGGAGCCGGGCAAGCAGGTGCTGCCGGAGAGCGGGCCCTGGCTGCTCGCGAGCGCGGCTGTCGCGCTGGTGGCGTTCGTGCTGTGGGAGCGGCGCGCCGGGGTGCGGCTGATCGACACGACCGGCGTGCGGCTGCGGCCGTTCTTCGCCGCGCTCGGCGTCAGCGCCGCTGCGGGCGCGGGGCTGATGGTGACGCTGGTCGACGTCGACCTGTTCGCGCAGTCGCTGCTGGGCCGGGACGACGCGGGCGCGATCGAGCTGCTGCTGCGGTTCCTGATCGCGCTGCCGATCGGGGCGGTGCTCGGCGGGGTGCTGGCCGGTCGGTTCGGGGAACGCTGGGTCGCCGTCGGCGGGATGCTGCTCGCGGCGGTCGGGTTCTGGCTGCTGTCGGCGTGGCCCGCCGATCCGCTCGCCGCGCGGCACGACCTCGGCGTCGTCTCGCTGCCGGTGCTCGACACGGACCTGGCGATCGTGGGGCTCGGGCTCGGCGTCGTCATCGCGCCGATCTCGTCGGCGGTGTTGCGGGTGGTGCCAGCCGCACAGCACGGCATCGCGTCGGCGACGGTCGTCGTGGCGCGGATGACCGGGATGCTGGTCGGCGTCGCCGCGCTGTCGGCGTGGGGACTGCACCGGTTCAACACGCTGATGGCCGAGGTGCCGCTGCCGATCACGTTCGGCATGTCGAAGCAGGAAGCCGCGCGGGTCGAGGCGGAGTTCCGCCGTCAGGTCAACGAGGCGCTGCTGGTGCAGTACACCGAGATCTTCTTCATCACGGCGTTCGTCTGCCTCGCCGGTGCCGCGCTGGCGGTGCTCATCGGCACGCGCGCGGCCTCGCGCTCCGACAACGCCGAGCCGGCGGCGTCGCGGTGACGCGGCGCTGCGGCTTCGCCAGGGTTATGGTCGTCAGAATCAGACAAACAGCAGCGAATCCGGCGCAAATCGCGCAATATTCCTGGCGAAGCTGAGGCAGCCGCGCGAAGCCGAGGCGACCCCGTCGCTCACCGTGCCCCGTACTGCCGATCCCCGGCGTCGCCCAGCCCAGGCAGGATGAAGCCGACGTCGTTGAGGCCGTCGTCCACGGCGGCGGTCACCACGCGCACCGGCAGCCCCGACTCCCGCAGCCGGTCAAGGCCCTCCGGCGCGGCCAGCGCGCACACGGCGGTGACGTCGGTAGCGCCGCGCTCGACTAGCAGCCGGATCGTGTACTCCATTGACCCGCCGGTGGCCAGCATCGGGTCGAGCACGAACACCGGACGGCCGGTCAGGTCGGGCGGCAGCGACTGCATGTACGGCGTCGGCAGCAGCGTCTCTTCGTCGCGGGCGAGGCCGACGAAGCCCATCAACGCCTCGGGCACCATGCGGTGCGCCTGGTCGGCCATGCCGAGCCCGGCGCGCAGCACCGGCACCAGCAGCGGCGGATCGGCGAGCCGGTACGCCTCGGTGTCGGCCACCGGCGTGCTGATCGGCTCGGTGCGCAGCGGCGCGTCCCGCAGCGCCTCGTACACGAGCATCATCGTCAGCTCGTGCAGCGCATGCCGGAAGCCCGCGTTGTCCGTGCGACTGTCGCGCATGATCGACAGCCGAGCCTTCGTGAGTGGGTGGTCGACGAGCAGCACGTCCATGGGGCTGACAGTATCGCGCAGGACACCGAAGTGGGCCGTACCCTGACGGCTGAATAACACTGGGGAGTCGCGCATGGAACTGGTCTTCGTCTTCGGCCTGATGCTGCTGCTGAGCGTGTCGCTGTCCGGGCTCGCCGCGCGCACCGTGCTGTCGACGTCGCTGTTGTTCCTGCTTGGCGGCGCGCTGCTCGGCAACGGCGGCTTCGGCGTCGTGGACATCAGTGCGCAGGACCCGGTGGTCGCGATCCTCGCCGACATCGCGCTGTTCACCGTGCTGATCACCGACGGCCAGCGCGCCAGCCTGCCCGCGCTCAAGGAAGGCTGGCGGCTGTCCGGCCGCGCGCTCGGCCTCGCGATGCCGCTCACGATGTTGCTGATCACGCTCCCAGCGCACTTCCTCCTCGGCCTCGACTGGACGACGTCGCTCCTGATCGGCGCGATCCTGGCGCCGACGGACCCGGTGTTCGCGGCGGCGATCGTCGGCAGGAAGGACGTCCCGCTGCGGGTGCGGCGGCTGCTCAACGTCGAGTCCGGGCTCAACGACGGCCTCGCGCTGCCGTTCGTGCTGATCTTCATCGCCATCGCGGAGAACACGGAAACGCACTGGACGGACATCGGCCTTGAGCTGGTCGGCGGGTTCGCGATCGGCATCGCGGTGCCCGCGCTGGTGGCGCTCGCGTGGCGGCTGAAGCTCCTGACGCTGGAGCCGAGGCTGCAACCGCTCGGCGGGTTCGCCATCGCCGTCGCCGTCTTCGGCCTGTGTCATCTCACCCATGCGAACCAGTACCTCGCCGCGTTCGCCGCTGGCGCGACGCTGGCCACGCTCGACCGCCTCGCGGCGGAGCACTTCGAGCCGTTCGGCGAGCTGCTGTCGGAGGTGACGAAGTTCGGCGCGTTGTTGCTGTTCGGCGCGCTGATCACGCCGAACCTGCTGTCGCACCTGTCCGCGATGGAGTGGGTGCTCGCCGTGGTGATCATCGTGGTGGTGCGGCCGCTCGCGATGTGGCTATCGCTGCTCCGTACCCAGCTCCCGGGAGCGGAGAAGTTCGTCGCGGCGTGGTTCGGGCCGAAGGGCTTCGCGTCCGTCGTGTACGGGCTGTTGGTGCTGCAATCGGACATCCCCAACAGCCAACTCGTGTTCGAGTTGGTCGCGATCACGATCGCGTTGTCGATCGTGCTGCACTCGTCCACCGACGTCCCGGTCGCGAAGCGGCTGCGGTTCGAGCCGCCGGACAACCTGCCGCACGGCGAGCCAGAGCGTTCGGAGCAGTCCTAACGCCTGCCGGAAAACCCGCCCTGTGTGCCCGGTATGCGCGCTAGGCTCATGGCCGTGAGTCAGGACCAGCCAGACGAGGCACGCCCGCCCGCGCTGCGCGCGTCGGACGCCGATCGGGAACGGGTCGCCGGCGTGCTGCACCGCGCGCTCAGCGAGGGCCGGATCACCATCACCGAACTGGAGGAACGGCTCAGCTCGGTCTACGCGGCCAAGACGCACGCCGAGCTCGCGCCGATCACCGCCGACCTGCCGGAGTCGACCGCCCAGTCGGCACCGGCGCTGGCACCGCAGTCCGCCGTCGGGCATCCGCTGATCGGCGGCACGCCGGGGTCGACGTTCTCCGTCGCGGTGATGTCGGGTGCCGCGCGCAAGGGCAACTGGTGCGTGCCCGCGCAGCACACCAGCTTCGCGTTTTGCGGCGGGGTGGACATCGACCTGCGGCAGGCGACATTCGAGCAGCAGCACGTCACCATCACGGCCGTCGCGATCATGGGCGGCATCGACATCGTGGTGCCGGACGACGTCCGCGTCGAGGTCACCGGCATCGGACTGATGGGCGGCTTCGACAGCACTGGCGACGCGGTCACCGCGCCGGATCCGAACGGGCCGGTCGTGAAGGTGAACGGCCTCGCGTTCTGGGGCGGTGTCTCGGTCAAGCGCAGGCCTCGCAAACCGCCGCCGGACAAGCACCGCATGATCTGAGCGCGGCAGAAGCGTACCGAAAACGGTACGGTTCTGCCACGCCTACCGCGTCATGGCGTCGCGGACCTCAGCCAGCAGCTCCCGCATCGCGTCCTCGGCGTCCTCACGGCGTCCGTCGGCCACCGCCGCCGCGACGGCCTCGTGCAGGTCGAGTGCCTTGGCGACCGGCTTGTGCGGCATCAGCCCCAACGTCGTCCGCCCGCGCAGCACCACCGCGACGACTTCAGTCAACGCGGCGAACATCTCGTTGCCGCCCGCTCGCAGCAGCAGCGCGTGGAACTCGATGTCCAGGTCGAGGAACTCCGCCAGCTCACCGGCCTCGCCGCGCTCGCGCATCGCGGTGGCCAGCTCCACCGCGCGTTCCCGCTCGGCGGCGGACGCCCCGCGCGCGGCAGCGGCGGCCGCCAGCGGCTCGACGGCGATCCGCAGCTCGGTGAGCGTGCGCAGCTGCGCGTCGCGGTCCGGGCCGGACAGTCGCCACCAGATCACCTTCGCGTCGAACACCTGCCAGGACGACATGGGCTGCACCGTGATGCCGACCCGCCGCTTCGACGTCACCAATCCGCGTGACTCGAGCAGCCGCATCGTCTCGCGCGCGACGGTGCGGGACACGCCGTACCGCGCCTGGATCGCCTCAAGCGTCAGCACGTCGCCCGCGGCCAGCTCTCCGCTTGTGATGCGGACGCCGATCGCGTCGAGTACGGAGTCGTGGAGCGCGCCCTGGCCTGCGATGCGTTCTGCTCGGGGGGTCACGTCCGCAGGGTATCCCGATTCGCGGGCCTTCCCCCGTCACACGTCAGGTGATACCTTTCACGCTCAAAGATAGTATCAATGGACGGCAGGGGCAGACTGGCTGTCGAACTGCCCGGGCTGTGGGAAGGGTGTTGATGTCCGTTCGCTCGCCGGCGACCTGCGTGGTCGTCATGGGGGTCTCCGGGGTCGGCAAGAGCACGACGGCCCAGCTCATCGCGGACGCGCTTGGCTGGCCGCTCGCCGAGGCGGACGACTTCCATCCCCCCGCCAACATCGACAAGATGTCGGCGGGGCTGCCGCTGACCGACGCCGACCGCGCGCCATGGCTGGGCGCGATCCGGGACTGGATCAGCGAACGCAGCGCGGCGGGGGTGAGCGTGGTCGTCACGTGCTCCGCGCTGAAGCGGTCCTACCGCGACGTGCTGCGGGAGGCGGACGCGCGGGTGCGGTTCGTCTTCCTGCACACGACGGAGCACGTGGTGCGCGACCGGCTGAGCAAACGGTCCGGTCATTTCATGCCGACCACGCTGCTCGGTTCCCAGTTCGCCGATCTCCAGCCGCTCGGGCCGGACGAGGACGGCGTCGCGATCGACCCCGCGGACGTGCCGCAGTCGGTGGCGGCGACCGCGATCGCCCGGCTCGGCTTGCCCGCGTCGTCCGACCCGCGTCAGTCAACAAGCAACGGAGCTTAACTATGGAAACCACGGACGACTGGGTGCAAACCATGGGAGCGGGGCCGCTGCTCGGCATCGCGGCGGGGGCGATCGCACTGCTGCTGGTGCTGATCATCGGCCTGCGGGTGCACGCGTTCCTCGCGCTGGTCACGGTCAGCCTGCTCACCGCGTTCGCGGCAGGCATCCCGCCCGCCGACATCATCGACACGCTCAGCGAGGGCTTCAGCGGGACGCTCGGCAGCGTCGCGCTGCTGGTCGGCCTCGGCGTGATGCTGGGCAGGCTGGTCGAGGTCAGCGGCGGCGCGCAGGCGCTCACCGACGCGCTGATCGGCAAGTTCGGTGAGGACCGCGCCCCGCTCGCGCTCGGCGTCGCGTCGCTGATCTTCGGCTTCCCGATCTTCTTCGACGCGGGTCTCGTCGTGATGCTGCC
This sequence comes from Actinophytocola sp., assembly GCA_009377475.1. Classification (GTDB taxonomy): domain Bacteria; phylum Actinomycetota; class Actinomycetes; order Mycobacteriales; family Pseudonocardiaceae; genus Haloechinothrix_A. The sequence continues at coordinate 5,765 of WHTY01000117.1, read as the reverse complement.
GATTCTGTTCACCGTCGCCCGGCGCGTCGGTGGTGGCATGCTGCGCTACGGCCTCCCGGTCGCCGGTGCGTTCTCGGTGATGCACGTCTTCGTGCCGCCGCACCCTGGTCCGGTCGCCGCCGGTGAGCTGCTCGGCGCCGACGTCGGACTTTTGCTGCTGCTCGGCCTTGTCGTGGCGATCCCGACCTGGTACGTCACGAGCTACCTGTTCGGTCTCTGGGCTGGCAAGCGCTGGGTGCTGCCGGTGCACGACATCCTCGCCGGCGGTAAGCAGGCCGAGCACGACGAGCACCCGCCCCGCGCGGCCACCGTCGTCTGGCTGCTGCTGCTCCCGCTGGTGCTGATCTTCCTCAACACCGGTCTCGACGCGCTGCGTGCCGCTGGTGCGGTGGAGGAGGGTACCTGGTACAACGTGGTGCGCATCTTCGGTGAGACCCCGATCGCGCTGCTCATCACGGTGTTCGTCGCGATCTACGTGCTCGGTAAGCGGCGCGGCAGGGGCAGCGTCGTCATCGAGAAGCTGCTCGACTCCTCGCTCGGCCCGGTCTGCGCGATCATCCTCGTCACCGGCGCCGGTGGCATGTTCGGTGGCGTGCTCCAGGCCAGCGGCATCGGCGACGCGCTCGCCGACAGCCTGGAGGGCATCGGCCTGCCGGTCATCGTCGCCGGCTTCGTCATCGCGACCGCGCTGCGGATCGCGCAGGGCTCGGCGACCGTCGCGCTGATCACGTCGGCGGGGCTCGTGCAGCCGGTTGTGGCGAACGGCGACTACAACGCGGTGCAGCTCGCCGCGATCGTCCTGGCGCTTTCGGCGGGCTCGGTGATGGCCAGCCACGTCAACGACTCCGGGTTCTGGCTGGTCGGCCGGTTCTTCAACATGGACGTCAAGACGACGCTGAAGACGTGGACCGTGCTTGAGACGCTGATCGGCCTGATGGGCTTCGGCGTCGCCGCGATCGTCTACGCCATCGCCTAAGTCTGGCTCGCGAGTCTCACCTTATTTGGCGCGAGTTGCACGTTGTGGGGCGGCCGCGTTGCGAGCCGAAGGTGCCCTTGGGTACAGCATGTGTACCCAAGGGCACCTTCGGCTCGGCCCAGCTCCTCAGCCCGCGCCCGCGCCGCCCGCGCCGCCGCGCGCCGGGACCCCGGGACCACGGGTTCCAGGGAACCAGCCCGCCGCACGGGGTCAACCGCCTAGACTGCCCCTTATGTCCGTAGCGCTAGCCGAGCGGCTCGACGACGCCACCCGCGACGCATCGAGCCTGCGACGGTTCCTTGCCGGCCTACCCGGCGTCGACCAGGTGGGTCTGGAACAACGGGCGGCAACGCTGGCCACCCGCAGCATCAAACAGGACGCCAAACGCTGGGCGATCGACACCGCGATCAGCATGGTGGACCTGACCACCCTCGAAGGCGCCGACACCAGAGGCGCGGTGCGCTCGCTGTGCGCCAAGGCCGTGCGGCCGGACCCGCAGCGCCCCGACACGCCGAGTGTCGCGGCCGTCTGCGTCTATCCCGACCTCGCCGCCACCGCCGTCGAGGCGTTGGCGGGAACCGACGTCGCGGTCGCCAGCGTGGCCACCGCGTTCCCGTCCGGTCGCTCCAACCGCGCGGTCAAGCTGGCCGACACCGCGCTCGCCGTCGACTCCGGCGCGACCGAAGTCGACATGGTGATCGACCGGGGCGCGTTCCTCGAAGGCCGTTACGGCGACGTCTTCGACGAGATCGTCGCGGTCAAGCAGGCCTGCGGGGACTCACACCTCAAGGTCATCCTGGAGACCGGAGAGCTCGCGACGTACGACAACGTGCGCAAGGCATCCTGGCTCGCGCTGCTGGCTGGCGGGGACGTCATCAAGACGTCGACCGGCAAGGTCTCGCCCGCCGCGACGCTGCCGGTCGCGCACGTGATGCTGCAAGCCGTGCGGGACTTCCACGAGGCGACCGGCGAGCTGCGCGGCGTCAAGGTCGCGGGCGGCATCCGCACCACCAAGGACGCCATCCGATATCTGGTCGCGGTGAACGAGGTCGCGGGGGAGCGCTGGCTGACGCCATCGTTGTTCCGATTTGGAGCGTCCAGTTTGCTCAACGACCTGCTGCTGCAACGACGGGCCAAACAGGACGGTCACTACAGTGGCGCGAACTACCTGCCCGAGTGAGGGGGACGACATGATCCGACCACAGTGGACACCGGGGCGCTGACATGCCCGTGTTCGACTACGCGCCTGCGCCGGAAAACCGTGACATCGCGCGGGTAAAGCAGTACTACCAGCCGTTCATCGGCGGCGGGTTCGTCGACGGCGACGGCGAGCCGCTCAAGACGCTCAACCCGGCAACCGGCGAGGTGCTCGCCGAAGTGTCCACAGTGTCCTCATCCGATGTGGACAGCGCGGTGCACGCCGCACGAAGGGCGTTCGAGCGCGTCTGGTCGCCGATGCCGGGTGCCGAGCGGGCGAAGTACATTTTCCGCATCGCGCGGCTGATCCAGGAGCGCGCTCGCGAACTGGCCGTGCTGGAAAGCCTGGACAACGGCAAGCCGATCAGGGAGTCCCGTGATGCCGACATCCCGACGGCGGCGGCGTACTTCTTCTACCACGCGGGCTGGGCGGACAAGCTCGACTACGCAGGACTGGGGCCAAGTCCGCAGCCATTAGGCGTCGCGGGCCAGGTCATCCCGTGGAACTTCCCGCTGCTCATGCTCGCGTGGAAGATCGCTCCCGCGCTGGCCACCGGCAACACCGTCGTGCTCAAACCGGCCGAGACCACGCCGCTGACCGCGCTGGTGTTCGCCGAGATCTGCCAGCAGGCGGACCTGCCGCCCGGCGTCGTCAACATCGTGCCCGGCGCTGGCGACGTCGGCGAGATGCTGGTGACGCACCCCGACGTCGACAAGGTGGCGTTCACCGGATCGACGGAAGTCGGCAAGCTGATCCAGCGGCAGCTCGCCGGCACCCGCACCCGGCTCACGCTGGAGCTGGGCGGCAAGGCGGCGAACATCGTGTTCGACGACGCGCCGATAGACCAGGCGATCGAGGGCATCGTCAACGGCATCTTCTTCAACCAGGGCCACGTCTGCTGCGCGGGCTCGCGGCTGCTGGTGCAGGAGTCCGTGGCGGACGAGGTGCTGAGCAAGCTGCGTGCGCGAGTGGAGACACTGCGGCTCGGTGACCCGCTGGACAAGAACACCGACATCGGCGCGATCAACTCCGCCGAGCAGCTGGCCAAGATCCGCGAGCTGGTGGCGTCCGGCGAGGACGAGGGCGCGCAGCGCTGGACGAGTCCGTGCCCGGTGCCGGAGAAGGGCTTCTTCTTCGCGCCGACGGTGTTCTCCGGCGTCGAGTCGTCAATGCGGATCGCGCGGGAGGAGATCTTCGGCCCGGTGCTGTCGGTGCAGACGTTCCGCACGCCCGACGAGGCCGTGACCAAGGCGAACACCACGCCGTACGGGCTGTCGGCAGGGGTGTGGACCGAGAAGGGGTCCCGCATCCTGTGGCTGACCAGCAAACTCCGCGCGGGCGTGGTGTGGGCGAACACGTTCAACCGGTTCGACCCGGCCGCGCCGTTCGGCGGCTACAAGGAGTCCGGCTTCGGCCGCGAGGGTGGCCGGTCCGGCCTGGCGGCGTATCTGAAGGGGGACGACGATGGCGCGGTCTGATCGGGTCGGCGTGGCCAAGACGTACAAGCTCTACATCGGTGGGAAGTTCCCGCGGTCGGAGTCGGGGCGCTCGTATCCGGTGACGTCGGAAAGCGGCGCGTTTCTGGCCAACGCGTCGCAGGCGTCCAGAAAGGACTTGCGCGACGCCGTGGTCGCCGCGCGCTCGGCGTTCGGCGGCTGGTCCGGCGCGACGGCGTACAACCGAGGCCAGGTGCTGTACCGGGTCGCGGAGGTCATGGAGGGCAGGCGGGACCAGTTCATCGCGGAGGTGCGCGATGCCGAGGACGTCCGGCCGCGCACCGCTGAGTCCCTTGTGGACACCGCGATCGACAGGTGGGTCTGGTACGCGGGCTGGACGGACAAGCTCGCCGCCGTGCTCGGCGGGACGAACCCGGTCGCGGGGCCGTACTTTTCGTTCACGGTGCCGGAGCCGACCGGCGTCGTCGGCGTGCTCGCGCCGCAGCGGTCGTCGCTGCTCGGGCTGGTCAGCGTGCTCGCACCGGTGCTGGCGACCGGCTGCACCGCCGCGTTCGTGAGCAGCGATGCCCGGCCGTTGCCCGCGATCACGCTGGCGGAGGTGCTGGCGACGTCCGACGTCCCTGGCGGCGTGGTGAACCTGCTGACCGGGCAGGCCGCCGAACTCGGGCCGTGGCTGGCATCGCACGCCGACGTCAACGCGCTCGACCTCACCGGCGCCGACCCGGAGCACCGCACGGAACTGGCGCGGTCCGCCGCCGACACGGTGAAGCGCGTGTTGCGTGTCCCGGAGCAGGAGCCGGACTGGACGTCGTCGCCTGGCATCGGGCGGCTGCGCGCGTACCTGGAGGACAAGACGGTCTGGCATCCGATGGGCGTCTGACCTGGCCGTAGCCGTCGCCAGCGGCAACACTGGTGCTGTGTCCAGTGAGCTGTCACGCGGCAGGGTGGCCTTCGACCGGGGCGAGTGGTCGGACGCCTACGCCCTGCTGTGCGCGGCCGAGCCCCTGGCCACGCCGGACGTCGAACGGCTCGCGCACGCCGCCGCCCTCGTCGGCAGGGACAGCGAGAGCACCGACCTGTGGATGCGGGCGTACCGGGAGTGGGCGGACCGTGGCGACACCTCGCACGCCGTCCGCGCCGCCTTCTGGCTGACGTTCGGCGTGCTCAACCGTGGCGAGCTGGTGTTGGCGGGCGGCTGGATCGACACGGCACGACGTCTGCTCGCCGACGTCGACCCGGCCCACGTCGCACGCGGCCTGGTGGCCTACCTGAACGGACTACGTCACACGTTCGAGGGAGACGCGGCGGCGGGTGCAGCGGCGTTCGCGGCAGCCGCTGAGATCGGTGAGAAGGCGGGCGACGTCGAGCTGACGACGTTGGCGCGGATCGGTCTCGGCCGCTGCCGGATCTACCAGTCGGAGATCGCGGGCGGGCTGGCGCTGCTCGACGAGGCGATGGTCGCGGTGACGGCCGGTGGGCTTTCCCCGGTGCTGGTCGGCGACGCGTACTGCACCGTGATCGAGGGCTGTTGGGAGGTCTTCGAGCTGCGGCGGTCGCAGACGTGGACCGAAGCGCTCAGCCGATGGTGTGACAGCCAGCCGTCGATGGTGCCGTATCGCGGCCAGTGCCAGGTGCACCGCGCCGAGATCCTGCGGCTGCGCGGGCGGTGGGACGACGCCATGGCCGAGGCGGAGCGGGCGTGCGCATGGCTCACCGAACCGCGCGGCGAACCAGCGGCGGGCGCGGCGTTCTACGAGAAGGCGGAGCTGCACCGCCTGCGCGGCGAGGCCAGCCAGGCGGAGTCGGCGTACCGCGAAGCGAGCCGGTGGGGGAGGGAACCGCAGCTGGGCCTGGCGCGGCTACGGCTGGCGCAGGGGCGTCTCGACGTCGCGGTCGCCGCCATCCGCCGGGCGCTTGCCGAGACGGAAGAGCCGGTGGCCAGGTCCCGGCTGCTGCCTGCATGCGTGGACATCATGCTTGCTGCGGACGACGCCGCGGCCGCGCGTGCGGCGTGCACGGAGCTGTCGCGGATCGCGGGGACGTTCCGCAGCGACATGTTGACCGCCGTCACCGCATCGGCGGAAGGCGCCGTCACCCTGGCGGATGGGGATGCCCAAACGGCTTTGGGGCCGTT
>WHTY01000025.1 GCA_009377475.1 Actinophytocola sp. | reverse complement strand
TGCACGAGGCAGGATTCGACGTGGTGTCCGGCAACCCGATCACGCTACCGGACGCGCTGTTGCCGTTCCTCGCCTACCAGGCGATCCTCAGCGTGGGGTACGCCATCGGCTTCGTATGGTTCCACGAACACGTGTTCCCCTTCTGGTGGATCCGGGTGCGGGACCACAATCCGGTGGCCGAACGCTTTGTCACGCAGTACACCAGGCAAGCGGCCGTTATGGCGAACCGCAAGCAGCATCGGCGGGATTCGTCGCAGCCCAGTGACGCCAGCACTGCCTCTTCCAAAGACTGACGACCGTAAGCTGCCGACAGGTGGTGGCCCGCGGGCCACCACCTGTCGGCAGCCGCCTATCGGAGGATGCTGAATGAACGTTTCCGCCTGGGTCTGGCTGGCGACGATCGCCGGGCTTCTCGCCATCATCTGTTTCGACTTCTACCTGGTGTCCCGCAACCCCCGGCACCCGTCACTGCGCGAAAGCTCCATCTGGGTCACCTGCTATGTCACGCTCGCCGTGGTGTTCGGTCTCGGCGTACTCGCGGTGACCGGTCCACAATACGGGGGTGAGTTCTTCGCAGGCTGGATCACCGAGTACTCGCTGTCGGTGGACAACCTGTTCGTGTTCGTCATCATCATGGCCACGTTCGCCGTCCCCCGAGACTATCGGCAGAAGGTGCTGCTGATCGGCATCGTGATCGCGCTCGTCATGCGCGGTATCTTCATCGCCGTCGGCGCCGAGGCCATCGCGCGGTTCGACTGGATGTTCTACATCTTCGGTGCGTTCCTGCTCTACACCGCGTGGAAGCTGCTGACGCACTCCGACGACGATAACGACGAGTACAAAGAAAATCCGGTACTGCGGGCGGTAAAGCGGTTCGTTCCCGCCACCGAGCAGTACCACGGCGCGGCGATGACAACCAAGATCGACGGCCGCCGCTTCATCACCCCAATGTTGGTCGTCATGATTGCCATTGGCACGACCGACTTGCTGTTCGCGCTGGACTCCATTCCGGCGATCTTCGGTCTCACCAAGGAGCCGTACCTGGTGTTCACCGCGAACGCGTTCGCGCTGATGGGTCTGCGCCAGCTGTTCTTCCTGATCGGCGGTCTGCTCGACCGGCTGGTCTACCTCAGTGCTGGGCTCTCCGTCGTGCTCGGCTTCATCGGCGCGAAGCTGGTACTCGAGGCGCTGCACCACGACGGGGTGTCCTGGGCTCCCAAGATCCCAATCACGGCGTCCCTGGTGATCATCATAGGAACGCTGGTCATCACCACGATCGCCAGCCTGGTGAAGGTGCGCAGGGATCGCGCTCGGCCGCGTGCCGCCGAAGTCGATGAGCGGGAGGTGGCCAGGGTCGACGCGGACTGAGCCGACGTCATTGCCGGCTCAGTCCGCGACCTCAGGTGGCGGCATGCCGTGGTCTACTTGGTCAGCGGCTCACGGCGTGCCGTCACGTCCCGCAGGTAGGTCTCGACTTCCGCCGTGGCCTGCTGCTCGGATTCCCGCTGGGCGGCGTGCAGGCCGAGACCGATCATGCGGCCATCGGCGTTGAAACCACGAGGCTCACGCGTCAACGTGGCCAGCAGTTCTTTCCAACTGCGCATTACTGATCACCTCCTCACATGGTGTCGTCGTAGGAGTACCCGGTAAGCGGCAGGGAAATGCCGCGAGTTTTCAGGCGCGCGGAGGCGAGGTCCGGCGTAGAGAAGTCGTTCTGGTTGTGCTCGCCGCTACTGCGACCGGGCGGTGCGGCGTCGGCGCGACCGTACCTGTGGCTGCGGTTCCGCGTGCTCCGTGCCTTCCGCGCCGTCCTCGACCTGCTTCTGGTAGGCCTTGCGGGTGCGCTCGGTGTGCTCGCGCATGATCCGTCCGGCTTCCTCGGTGTCACCGCGCTCGATCGCGTCGACCAGTTCGGCGTGCTCTCGCCAGGATTCCTGCCCCCTGACGTGGGCGATGGGGGTGAAGTACCACTGCACGCGGCTGTCGATCTGCGCGACGAAATCCATCAGCACCTGGTTTCCGGACAGTTCCGTCACGGTGCGGTGCAGTTCGGCGTTCGCCGACACCATGCCCTCGGTGTTGTCCGCGTCGAGTGCCGCTTCGCCTTCGGTGCAGAGTTTTCGCAGCCGGTCGACGCCCTCCGTGCCCACCAGCGTGCTGGCGAGCCGTGCCGACTCGCTTTCGAGCACCGCGCGGACCGCGAGCAGTTGGTCGACCTCCTCCGGGGCAGGCGCGTGCACGAACGCGCCGTAGCCGGGCTGGAGGTCCACCCAGCCCGCGGTGTTCAGCAACTGCAGCGCCTCGCGGATCGGTTGCCGGGAAACGCCGAGCATCTCCGCGAGCTCGCTCTCAACGAGATGCTGGCCGGGCGCGAGCTGCCGGGAGATGATCAGTTCCTGCATGGCCTGGTAGACGCGCTCACGCAGCGGAACCGGTCGGTCGATGCGGCGGGCGCCCGTCTGCTGCGGCAACTCCCTCGGTGGCATCGGCTACTCCCATGGTCGTGTGCTCGTTGTCGCTGGCCGGATGCGTTCCGGCCTGCTGTCTACAGAATACAGTAGGTAAGGCCGGTTGCGCGGTGGGATGGATCACTACACCGGGTGACGTCGGCCACCGCCATCTCGGGCATGGACCCCACTGCTCACAGTCTGTATACTGTATGCAGATTACGAAAGGTGGTTCGGCGTGGACCTTTACGAGTACCAAGCGAGGGATCTGTTCGCTGCGCACGGCGTCCCGGTGCTTCCCGGCGGCGTCGCGGCGACATCGGCCGACGCCGGGGCCGTTGCCGCCAAGCTCGGCGGCAAGGTTGTGGTCAAGGCGCAGGTGAAGACAGGTGGCCGAGGCAAGGCGGGCGGCGTCAAGCTGGCCGACGGGCCCGACGACGTCGCGCGGCAGGCGGAGGCGATTCTCGGCCTCGACATCAAAGGTCATCGCACCCGGCAGGTGTTGGTCACCGAGGCGGCGCCGATCGCGGCGGAGTACTACGTCTCGTTCCTGCTCGACAGGGCGAACCGGGGATTCCTGGCCATCGCGTCCGCCGAAGGCGGCGTCGAGATCGAACAACTGGCCGCCGAGCGTCCCGACGCGCTGGCCAGGGTGCCGATCGACCCCCTGACCGGCGTCAGCGAGGCCACGGCGACGACGATCCTGCGGGCCGCGCGGTTCCCGGAAGAGGTGATCGACGAGGCGGCGGTCGTCCTGGTCAAGCTGTGGCGGGCGTTCGTCGCGGAGGACGCGACGCTGGTCGAGGTGAACCCGCTCATCCGGGACTCCGGCGACCGGATCGTCGCGCTGGACGCCAAGGTCACCCTCGACGAGAACGCCGACTACCGCCAGCCAGGCCACGCCGCGCTGGCCGACGGTCACGCGAGCGACCCGCTGGAGGCGGCGGCCAAGGAACGCGACCTCAACTACGTCAAGCTGGACGGCCAGGTCGGCGTCATCGGCAACGGGGCAGGGCTGGTCATGTCCACGCTCGACGTCGTCGCGTACACCGGCGAGCGCTTCGGCGGGGTGACACCGGCCAACTTCCTCGACATCGGCGGCGGCGCGTCCGCCGAGGTGATGGCCGCGGGACTTGAGGTGATCCTGTCCGATCCCGACGTGCGGAGCGTGTTCGTCAACGTCTTCGGCGGCATCACCGCCTGTGACGCGGTCGCGGACGGCATCGTGCGCGCCTTCGAACTGCTCGCGGAGCGGGGCGAGTCGGTCAAGCGGCCACTGGTCGTCCGGCTGGACGGCAACAACGCCGACGAGGGTCGGAAGATCCTGGACGAGGCGAACCTGCCCGGCGTGGTCCGGGTGGACACCATGGACGCCGCGGCCGATCGGGCCGCGCAGCTGGCAGCGGGAGCGTGAGGCATGGCCATCTTCGTCAACGAGCACTCCAAGGTCATCGTCCAGGGGATGACCGGTGCGCAGGGCGCGCAGCACACCGCGCGGATGCTGCGCGCGGGCACCAACGTCGTCGGCGGGGTCAACGCCCGCAAGGCTGGGCAGACGGCCGAGATCCTGCCCGGCCAGCGACTGCCCGTGTTCGGCTCGGTCAAGGAAGCGCGGGCGCACACCGACGCAGATGTCGCCGTGCTGTTCGTGCCGCCCCGGTTCGCCAAGGATGCCGTCATCGAGGCGATCGACGCTGAGATGGAGTTGGCCGTGGTGATCACCGAGGGCATCCCGGTGCACGACGCCGCGGCTTTCTGGGCGCACGCCGTCGCTGACGGCGCGGTGTCTCCGGGGGCACCCCGAACCCCGCAGTCCACGGGGGCACCCCGAACCCCGAGAACGCGGATCATCGGGCCGAACTGCCCCGGCGTGATCAGCCCCGGCAAGTCGAACGTCGGCATCATCCCGGCGGACATCACCGGCTCCGGGCCGATCGGCCTTGTCTCGAAGTCAGGAACGCTGACTTACCAGCTGATGTACGAACTCAACGACATCGGCTTCACCACCGCGGTCGGGATCGGTGGCGACCCGATCATCGGCACCACCCACATCGACTGCCTCGCCGAGTTCGAGCGGGATCCCGACACCGAGGTGATCGTGATGATCGGCGAGATCGGCGGCGACGCAGAGGAACGGGCGGCCGAGTTCATCCGGGACAACGTCAGCAAGCCCGTCGTCGCGTACGTCGCCGGGTTCACCGCTCCGGAGGGCAAGACGATGGGGCACGCTGGCGCCATCGTGTCCGGGTCGGCCGGGACAGCCGCGGCCAAGAAGACCGCGCTGGAGGCCGCTGGCGTGCACGTCGGCAAGACGCCGACGGAGACGGCCGAACTCGTCCGCAAGGTGCGGTAGCGCGCGGCGGCCGGCGTCAGTTCGTCACGCCATCGCGCACTGCGTCGGCGGGGTGGCTTTCGGCGTGGGATTCGGGCGCGCCGTGCCAGGTGGGCAGGGCGCGGCGCAGGTCTCGCGGGCCGTCGATGGTGATCGCGCCGGAGCGCACGGCGTCGGCCCACGGGAGGGAGCCAAGGTGCCAGCGGGCGAAGGCGACGGGGTCGTCGATCCGGACGGTAACGTCGTCGCCGAAGCCGGGATCGAACCGGCAGATCTCGGCGCCGCCCCGCTCCACGAACAGCCACAGGGTCCGTCGGCCGCGGTTCTGGCAGTCGAACCGCACCACGACGCGTCGTTCCGGCAGCAGGTCGGTGCGCAGGTGCGACCGGACCCAGGACCACAGCACGGCGTCGGGGTCGGCGTGCTCGGTGGTGAGGTCGGTCCACTGTTCGGCCCAGTCGCTGAGCGCGTGGAGCACCGGCCACATCGCCTCCGCCGCGGGTGTGGGTTCGTAGCGTGAACCTCGGCCGGTGGCTTTGGGCCGGATGGTCACCAGCTTCGCTCGTTCCAGCTCCCGCAGCCGTCGCGTCAGCAGTGCTCGCGACAGCCCCGGTGCTCCGGCGGCGATCTCGTTGAAGGTGCGGCATCCGAGCAGCAGGTTGCGCAGGATGATGGGCGTCCACCGCTCGGCGAAGATCTCCGACCCTCGGGCGATCGGGCAGAACTGGCCGTAGCTGCGCATGCGGTCAGTGTGCGCCGCCGTGCCGACTGTCGCTAGATGACACCGGCGGGCGGAGTTCAGATTGTGTCCTTGTCACCTCCGCCACCGGGCCGGATGGTTTTTCCATGAGCCATGACACGCGCGAGGAACCGGTCGCGACCAGCGCTGCCCAGCGGTGCGACGGACACAGCTGGGAGGGCGTGTCCGTGGTTGCCGCGCGCTACGAGGAGGACCTCGTGCCCGCGCTGTTCGAGCCGTGGGCCGGTGTGCTGATGGACCTCGCCGACGTTCGGCCCGGCGACCGGGTGCTTGACCTGGCCTGCGGTACTGGCGTGGTCGCCCGTGCTGCCGCCCGGCGCGTCATGCCGGACGGACGTGTGTGCGGCCTCGACGTCAACGAGAACATGCTCGCCATCGCCCGCCGCGCCGCCGCCGACGTCGAGTGGCGACAGACTGATGCCAGCCAGATCGACCTGCCGGACGCCTCGTACGACGTCGCGTTCTGTCAGCAAGGATTGCAGTTCTTCCCCGATCGGCTGGCCTCCCTGCGAGAAATGCGCCGTGTCCTCGCGCCCGGTGGCCGCGCGGTGATCGCCACCTGGTGCGCCGCCGATAACGGCGACGCTGGTTACGTCCCGATCGCAGCGGCGCTCCAGCGCCACTGGCCCGACGACCCGGCCCCGCGCGGGTTCATCGCGGCCATCTTCGGGCTCAGCGACGACACCGAACTGGCGCGGCTCGCCGACACCGCTGGCTTCGACGACGTCCACGTCGAGCGGCGCACCGGTACGGTGCGGTTCCCGTCGGCTGAGGCGTGGGTGGAGGCGTTCCTCGGAGCCGCGCCGGTCCCGAGCATCGCAAGCCTCCCACCCGCCATCCGGGCCGCGATCATCGCCGAAGCCGCAACCGATCTCCAGCCCTACGTCGACTCGACCGGCATCGCGTTCCCGCTGCACACCAACATCGCGCTGTGCCGCGCGTAACCAGTGGATCAGCACGAGATCGATGTGGTCGAGCCCGAGTCGGCGCAGTGACCTCTTGACCGATCGCACCGCTCCGGGGAGATGGACAGTTACCTGGACACCTGTTTACCAGGGCTAGAACTTGTTATACCTTGAGCGTGGTCGATGGCTCCAACCACGGACGAGGTAACCGATGAGCGCGCCCAGTGTCACCCTCCACGATCCGGACGTCTACGAGCGCGGTGTGCCGCACGAGTTCTTCGCGGAGTTGCGTCGCGCACCCCGGCTGTACTGGCAGCCAGCGGGCCCGCCAGGGCGTGGCTTCTGGGCCGTGACCCGTTATGACGACGTCGTCGCCGTGTCTCGCGACGCCGAGACGTTCTCCTCGTATCGGGGCACCGCGATGCTGTCCGATTTCGACGACGACGTGGTCGAATTACAGCGGGCGATGATGGTGAACATGGATCCGCCGAATCACACGCGACTGCGCAACCTCGTCAACCGCGGCTTCACGCCGCGCATGGTCGGCAAACTCGAACAGAGTATCCGCGACATCTGCCACGACCTCGTCGATGAAGTCGCGGAACGGGGCGACGCGGATTTCGTCCATGAAATCGCGGCGCAGTTGCCACTGGCGGTCATCGCCGAGTTGATGGGAGTTCCGGACTCGGACAGGGAGAAACTGTACGACTGGTCGAATCGGATGATCGGGTTCGACGATCCCGAATTCCAGGTCGACGGCTCCGACGGCGCGGTCGCCGCGAGCGAGATCTTCGCCTACGCCAACGAGTTCGCGGAACGTCGCAGGGCAGAACCGCGCGATGACATCGTTACCAAGCTGGTCCAACCGGACGCCAACGGCGACGTGCTCGACGCGCTCGAGTTCAACATGTTCTTCGTGCTGCTCATCGTGGCCGGTAACGAGACCACCCGCAACGCCGCGGCCGGCGGGATGCTGACGTTGCTGGAACATCCCGAGCAGTGGCGCAGGCTGCGGGAGGACCGCTCGCTGGTGCCGTCGGCGGTGGAGGAGATCCTGCGCTGGGTCAGCCCGGTGATGGACATCCGCCGCACCGCGACCCGCGACACCGTCGTGGGTGGCCAGCAGATCCACGAGGGCGACAAGCTCGTGCTGTTCTATCCCTCGGCGAACCGGGACGAGGCCGTTTTCGACCAGCCAGATGTCTTCGAGATCGCCCGCGACCCGAATCCGCACATCACCTTTGGCGGCGGTGGGCCTCATTTTTGTCTGGGGTCTCATCTGGCGCGCCTGGAACTGCGGATGCTGTTCGACGCGCTGGCCGATCGAGTACCGGATATCGAACTGGCCGGACCAGTGCGCAGGCTGCGGTCCAATTTCATCAACGGCATCAAGGAAATGCCTGTGCGGCTGCGATAATGCGGCCAGGTGGAGGAGCCATGAACATCATCGTTGATTACGACGCCTGCGAAGCCAACGGGCTCTGCGAGGGATTCGCACCCGACATCTTCCAGCTCGACGACGAGGACCGGCTGCACGTGCTCGCCCAGCCGGACGAGCACTCGGCCGACCGAGTCCGCCAGGCGGTGCTGGCCTGCCCGAAAGTGGCCTTGTCGCTGGCCGAGTCGCCGGACTAGTTGCCGGCCGATCGATAGGCGACGCGGCCGGCCGAGATCGCCATGCTAGGCTGGCCAACCAATGAGAACATGTTCTCATTTCCTGTTGTGAGGTGATTCGTGCGGATAGCGCTGCTGTCCTATCGCAGTGAGCCGCATTGTGGTGGGCAGGGTGTCTACGTACGGCACCTCAGCCGCAGGCTCGCCGAACTCGGCCACGAGGTCGAGGTCTTCTCCGGCCAGCCGTACCCGGTGCTCGACTCCCGCGTTCGGCTCACCCCGGTACCGAGTCTCGACCTGTACCGGCAGCCCGACCCGTTTCGCACGCCCCGGCTGAGCGAGCTCCGTGACGCGACCGACCTGCTGGAACTCGCCACCATGTGGACCGCTGGCTTTCCCGAGCCGCTCACGTTCAGCCTTCGTGTCGCGAAGCTGCTCCGCGCGCGGGCAGGTGAGTTCGACGTCGTGCACGACAACCAGTCGCTCGGCTACGGCCTGCTGTCGCTGCGGCGCGCAGGCGTGCCGCTGGTGGCGACGGTGCATCATCCGATCACCCGGGACCGCGTCACCGACCTCGCCGCGGCGACCGGGTGGCGGCGACTGACGCTGCGCCGCTGGTACGGCTTCGTCCGGATGCAGGCGCGCGTGGCCCGGCGGCTGCCCGAGCTGCTGACCGTATCCGGCTGCTCCGCCGACGACATCGCTGACGACTTCGCGGTGCCGCGCGAGGGCATCCGGGTGGTGCCGCTCGGGGTGGACACCGCCGTGTTCCGGCCACCGGAGGAGCCTCGCGTTCCGGGGCGCATTGTCGCCGTCGCCAGCGCCGACGTCCCGCTCAAGGGCGTGCGCCACCTGCTGGAAGCCGTCGCCAAGCTGCGCACCGAGCGTGACGTCGAGCTGACCCTGGTCGCCCGGCTGACTCCGGGCGGGCCCACCGAACGGCTGATCTCCGAGCTGGCGATCGGTGACATCGTGCGCACCGTCAGCGGCGTCTCCGACGCCGAGCTGGCCGGGCTGCTCGCCTCGGCCGAGGTGGCCTGCGTGCCATCGCTGTACGAGGGCTTCTCGCTGCCCACCGTCGAGGCCATGGCCTGCGGCACTCCGCTGGTCGTCAGCAGGGCAGGAGCGCTGCCCGAGGTCGTCGGCGATGACGGTGACTGCGCCGACCTGGTGTCAGCTGGCGACACCGAAGCGCTGGCACGTGGCCTCGCGGCGCAGCTGGACGACCCGCGACGGCGCGCGCGGATGGGCGCGGCTGGCAGGCGCCGGGTGCTGTGCCGCTACAGCTGGACGTCGGTGGCAGCGGCGACGGCCGACTGCTACGCGGAAGCAATCGAGCGGGCGACGGCGCGGCCGGCACCCGGCTCGCGGTGACCAGTGGCACCGAGCGCGGATCAACCCCGCCCGGGTGTGAGGCAGAGCGTGTGAGGCAGAGAAAGGATCGACATGCTGACCGTGGACTTCGATCGGCTCGGCGTCGGGCCGGGGCGATCGGTGATCGACGTCGGCTGCGGCGGCGGCCGGCATGCCTTCGAAGCCTATCGCCGCGGTGCCGACGTGGTGGCGTTCGACCAGGACGCCGCCGAACTGGAGGGCGTCGCGGCGATGTTCGCCGGGATGGCGGCGGAAGGTGAGGCACCGGCCGAGGCATCCGCGCGGACGGTGATCGGCGACGCGCTCGAGCTGCCGTTCCCGGACCACTCGTTCGACTGCGTGATCGCCTCCGAGGTGCTGGAGCACATCGTCGAGGACGAGAAGGCGATGTGGGAGCTGGCGCGGGTGGTCAAGCCAGGCGGCACTGTCGCGGTGACGGTGCCCCGCTGGCTACCGGAACGCATCTGCTGGGCACTGTCCGATGCCTACCACGAGGTCGAAGGCGGGCATGTGCGGATCTACCGCGCGGGCCAGCTCACCGACCGGCTGCGCGCCGCCGGACTGCGCCCGCTCGGCACGGACTACGCTCATGCCCTCCACACGCCGTACTGGTGGCTCAAGTGCGCCGTCGGCGTCGACCGCGACGACCACCCGGTCACCAAGGCGTATCACCGACTGGTTGTCTGGGACATGCTGCGCGCGCCACGGCTGACCCGCACCGCCGAACGGTTGCTCAACCCGGTCATCGGCAAGAGCATCGTGGTGTACCTGGACAAGCCGGAGGGTACGGTTGCCTAGCCACGGCGTCCCGGCCGTGCCCGGAGTGCTGACGGCCGCCGACGTCGAGCGCAGCGCCCGGTCCATCGCGGCGGCCCAGGAACCCTCCGGCGCGATCCCGTGGTTTCTCGGCGGCCACGTCGACCCGTGGGATCACGTCGAGTCCGCCATGGCGCTGTCGGTGGCCGGACTGCACGGCGAGGCGGAAGCGGCATACGCGTGGTCGCGACGCACCCAGCGCGCCGACGGGTCCTGGCCGCTGAAGATCAAGGACGGCCGGATCGATGATGCTGGCGCGGACACCAACTTCTGTGCCTACATCGCGGTCGGCGTGTGGCACCACTACCGCGTCACCGGCGACGAGTCGTTCGCCGTCCGGATGTGGCCGACGGTGCACCGGGCACTGGACTTCGTGCTGGAGCAACAGACCGCGCGCGGCGAGATCGGCTGGGCGAAGGGTGCTGGCGGCGAGGTGTGCTGGGAGGCGCTGCTCTCCGGCTGCGCCAGCATTCACCACAGCCTGCGCTGCGGGCTCGCGCTGGCCGAACGGCTCGCCGAGCCGGAGCCGGAATGGGAGATCGCGCTCGGTCAGCTCGCCCACGTGCTTGCCGAGCACCCCGAGGCGTTCGCCGAGAAGACGCGGTACTCGATGGACTGGTACTATCCGGTGCTCGGTGGCGCGGTCCGGGGCGCGGCAGGCCGGGAGCGGATCGCGCGGCGCTGGGCGGACTTCGTCGTCGACGGGCTCGGCGCCCGCTGCGTGGACGACCATCCATGGGTTACCGGCGCCGAGACGTGCGAGCTGGTGCTGGCGCTCGACGCGCTGGGGGAGCGGGAGCGCGCACTGGAGCTGTTCGCCGCGATGCAGCATCTGCGTGACGACGACGGCTCCTACTGGACCGGCCTGGTCTACGCGGACGGCAAGCGCTGGCCGGAGGAACGCACGACGTGGACCGCGGCCGCGGTGATCCTCGCGGCGGACGCGCTGTCGCGAGGCACGCCCGGCAACGGCATCTTCCGCGGCGATGGCCTGCCGGCCGGGCTCGCGGTGGATCGGCACGCCTGCGGCTGCGACCCCGCGGTCATCCGGCTAGCGAGCCCGGCTGACCGCTGACCCGCCGCAACAGCCGCAGTGACCCGACCTCTCTGAGGTCAGCGAACATTCCGGAGTCCAGTGCCCTGCGGTAGATGTGGTGCGGTGCTTGGCCGCCGTCGCGCGGATCGGGAAAGACGTCGTGGATGGCCAGCACGCCACCCACGGCGACCCATGGTGCCCAGCCCTCGTAGTCCGCCTGTGCCGCTGCCTCGGTGTGACCGCCGTCGATGAACAGGAAATCGATCGGCGTGCGCCAGAACGCCGCGACGTTCACCGACCGCCCGACGACCGCGACGACGTGGTCTTCCAGCCCGGCGTCGGCGATGGTGCGGCGGAACACGCCGAGGGTGTCGAGTCGCCCGGTGTGCGGGTCGACCAGGTCAGGGTCGTGGTATTCCCAGCCGGGCTGGTGCTCCTCGGAACCCCGGTGGTGGTCGACCGTCACCACCCTGCCGCCGGTGCGTGCTGCCGCTGCCGCGAGGAAGATCGTGGACTTGCCGCAGTAGCTGCCGATCTCCACCGCGACACCGGAGCCGAGGGCCTCGCGCGCCGCGTCGTGCAGCGCCAGCCCCTCGTCGGTGGGCAGGAATCCCCGCGCGCGCAGGGCGTGGTCGAGCACGTCCGGGTGCATCGTCGCGTCGTCGCTGGTGGCGGTCACGGGCGTCCTCTCTGGTCCGGCATGCCGTGCGGTTCTCGCGTGAGCGTACTCAGTCCAGGCTGATGCGCACCTGCCGCGTGACCGGCACGGCCTGGCACGCGAGCACGTATCCCTCGGCGATGTCGTCGGCGTCGAGTACCTGGTTGTCGACCATGCTGACCTCGCCATCGACGACGCGGCACTCGCACGAGGCGCACACCCCTTCGCCGCAGGATGTGGGCACGTCGATGCCGCTGGCGGTCAGCATATCGAGCAGCCGGGTGCCCGCGGGCCAGTCGAGACGTCTCAGCTCGCCCCCGACGTCGACGTGCAGCGCGGTGGGCTCGGCCGGTGCCGGGCCGACGGCGGGCGCCGGTTCAGACGCGGCCGCGTCGGCGGGTACCGCGCCCGCGAACGGGTCGCCGCCGAGCGAGCTGAAGCGCTCCAGGTGGATCCGGGAGCGGTCGACGCCGAGGTCACGCAGCACCGCCCGCACCACCGTCATGAACGGCTTCGGCCCGCAGAGGAAGACGTCGGTGAACCGGTGCCCGGCGAGCAGCCCGCCCAGCCCGCGCTCGGTCGGCATGCCCTGCAACGACTCCAGCCAATGCAGCACTGTCAGTCGCGCCGGATATGCGGCGGCGAGCCCGCGCAGTTCGTCGCGGAAGATCACCGCGTCCTCGCTGCGATTGGCGTAGCAGAGCACGACGTCGCCGGTGCCTGCTGCGAGCATCGATGTGGCGATCGACATGATCGGAGTGATCCCACTGCCTGCCGCGATGAGCAGGACGTCCTCGTCGAGCGATGTCGGGGTGAACCCGCCTGACGGTGCCAGCGCGTCGAGCTCGGTGCCGGGGCCGACGTTGTCGCAGATCCAGTTGGACGCGCGGCCGCCGTCCACCCGCTTCACGGTCACCCTGAGCCGCTCGTCGGTGTGTGGCGAGCTGAGCACCGTGCCAGCTGGCCGTGCTGGGTGGGCAGCCGCAGCGTCAAGAACTGCCCAGGGCGGTAGCGGAACCGCTCCCGCTGGTCGTCGGCCAGCCCGAACACCAGCGAGACGGCATCGGCCGTCTCGGGGAGAACCTCGGCGACCCGCAACCGGTGACGCACCGGTGCCCGCCCGGCACCATTCGCATTCATGGACATGAGACTAGACAACTGTCCAGTCGCTGTGCAAGGGTGCGGCGTGGCGGTTGTCGCTTTCAGTTGTCCATAGTAGTGTCTGGACACATGTCTAGTATTGAGCGGGAGGTCAGATCATGACCGAGGTCGCGCCAGCGTCGTCGACGCCGAAGGCGTTCGACGGCCCCACGGCGGATGGAACGGTCGAGTTCAACCCCTACGACTACGCGTTCCACGAGGACCCCTACCCGCTCTATGCGCGGTTGCGCGACGAGGCGCCGATCTACCGCAACACCGACATCGACTTCTGGGCGATCTCACGGTACGACGACGTCATTGCGGCTTTCCGCGACAGCACGCGGCTTTCCAGCGCCAACGGCGTCTCGCTCGACCCGGCCGCGTTCGGGCCGCATGCTCACAAGACGATGTCGTTCCTCGCTATGGACGACCCCCGGCACCAGCGGATGCGCTCGCTGGTCTCGCAGGGGTTCACGCCGCGCCGGGTACGCAGGCTGGAGGATCGGATCGCCGAGCTGACCCGGCAGCACCTGGGGCAGGCACTGGTGCGGCGCGAGTTCGACTTCATCGCGGAGTTCGCTGGCAAACTGCCGATGGACGTCATCTCCGAACTGGTCGGCGTGCCCGTCGCCGACCGCGACGAGGTGCGCAGACTCGCCGACGCCGTGATGCACCGCGAGGAGGACGTGCTCGACGTACCGCCGTCGGCGATGGAGGCGGCACTCGAGCTGGTGGGCTACTACGCGGACATGGTGGCGCGGCGGCGCGCCCGCCGCACCGATGACCTGACGTCGGCGCTGTTGGACGCGGAGATCGACGGCGACCGGCTCACCGACGACGAGATCATCGGGTTCCTGTTCTTGATGGTGGTAGCGGGCAACGAGACCACGACGAAACTGCTCGGCAACGCGCTGTACTGGGGCTGGCGCAACCCGCGCGAGCTCGCCAAGCCGCTCGCGGACCCGGGCAGGGTGCCCGACTGGATCGAGGAGACGCTGCGGTACGACACGTCGAGCCAGATCATCGTGCGAACCATGACCGAGGACGCCGAGTACCACGGCAGGACCGTGCCGGAAGGCGCCAGGATGCTGCTGCTGGTCGGCTCGGCCAACCGGGACGGGCGGGTGTTCACCGACCCGGACGCCTTCGATCTTGACCGCGACCGGTCGGCGCAGATCGCCAGCTTCGGCGGCGGCACCCACTTCTGCCTCGGCGCGCACCTGGCTCGGCTCGAGGCCCGGATCGCGCTGACCGAGCTGGTCAGCCGGGTGGCGTCATACGAGATCGACGCGGCCAACGCCCAGCGGGTGCATTCCACCAACGTGCGCGGCTTCGCCACGCTGCCGGTCCGGATGGAGGTCGCCTGATGCCCCGGTTCGAGCGCCATCCCGAGCGGCGGCCGACGGTCGTCACCGGCGCGTCGTCTGGCATCGGCGAGGCCACCGCCCGTGCGCTCGCCGCGGCGGGCCATCCGGTCGCGCTCGGTGCCCGCAGGGTCGAGCGGTGCGAGGAGATCGCCGCGGGCATCCGCGCCGACGGTGGCGAGGCCGTCGCGCTGGAGCTGGACGTCGCGGACGCCGACGTGGTGAAGGCGTTCGTCGCGGCGGCCACCGACGCGTTCGGGCCGATCGAGATCGCGGTATCCGGTGCGGGTGACCTGGACCCCGCGCTTATCCACGAGCAGGACTCCGAGGCGTTCCTGCGCTCGGTCGACGTCCATTTGGTCGGGACGCACCGGCTGGTCGCCGAGATCGTGCCGGGCATGGTGACGCGCAGGCGCGGCGACGTCGTGTTCATCGGTTCCGACGTGGTGCGGTCGCCGCGTCCCAGGGTAGGCGGGTACGTGTCTGCCAAGTCCGGCGTCGAGGCGATGGCGCGGACCATGCAGATGGAGCTGGAAGGCACCGGCGTGCGGGCGTCGATCGTCCGGCCGGGTCCGACCCAGACCAGCATGGGCATGGACTGGGACGAGTCCGTCGCCGGGCCGCTGCTCGAGGACTGGGCCCGGTGGGGATTCGCCAGGCACCCGTACTTCCTTCGTGCCTCTGACATCGCGGCCGCCGTGTCCACTGTGGTCTCAGCGCCAAGGGGCGTGAACTTCACACTGGTCGAGGTCGAGCCAGAGGCCCCGCTTGCCGAGCAGGATTGACCCCGTACCCTTCGCAAAGGACTAGAACGTGTTCTATTCTGACCCCGTGGTCAGCACCTATCGCGAGCTCCGGCGGAACGATCTCGCCACGTTGGTGCCGGAACTGCTGCTCATCGGGCAACTGATTGACCGCTCGGGCATGGCGTGGTGCATCCAGGCGCTCGGCCGCGAACAGATGCTCCAGGTCGCGATCGAGGAGTGGATGGCGGCAAGCCCGATCTACACCAAGCGGATGCAGCGGGCGCTGAACTTCGAGGGCACCGACGTACCGACGATCTTCAAGGGACTCCAGCTCGACATCGGCGCCCCGCCGCAGTTCATGGACTTCCGGTATCACGTCACCGACGCCAACCGCGGGAGCTTCCACCTCGACCACTGCGGTGCGCTGATGGACGTCGAGCCGATGGGCGACGCCTATGTCACCGGCATGTGCCACGACATCGAGGACCCGACCTTCGACGCCACCGCCGTGGCCACCAACCCGAAGGCGCGGGTGCGACCGGTACACCGCCCGCCGCGCAGGCCTGCGGATCGCCACCCGCACTGCGAGTGGACGGTGACGATCGACGACTCCCACCCGCCGGTCAGTGAGTCGGCTGGTTGCACCGCCACGCGACGGACCCGTGCCGCGACGCTCGCGCTCGACCCGATCGATCCGGCTGACGACGGCAGATGCGACTACGCGGGCCCGTTGCTGTCCGACCTCGACTTCGCCGAGTTCTCCCGCTCCGCGCTGACCCGCATCGCCGACGAGGTCTGCCTGCAGATGCACCTGCTCTACATCAGCTTCCGCCGCGCCGTGACCGCCAGGCTCGCCCCGGCCGACGCGCGGGCGCTGTGTCGCAAGCAACTGGTCGGCATCGCTGGGATCGGCGCCGAGCGCATCCACTGGGCGCTACGGCTGCCTCGCGGCGTCGCAGGCGCGGTCGCCGTGCTCCGGCTGCACCCGTTGCTCAACCCCGCCGCTTATGTCAGCGCGGAATTCGCCGACGACGGCATGACCGTGCGCCGCTCGCCCGCGCACGAGGACCACGGCTGGATCACGCTGTGCGGGCCGGACGCCGTCGAACCGCTGCAGGCGATCGTGCGCGCCGTCGACCCACACCTCGACGTCACCGTCGTCGGCGACGAGACGGCGTGGCACTGCCGGGTCGTCGAGCGCGCCGAACCGGCCGACGAGTTCGACGAGGTCGCCGTCACGCGCATCAGTACGGGGTCGTCGTTCGCGTTCGAGCCACGCCACGCCCTGCCCATCACCCCGATCGGATAAGCGATGGCCGACACGGTCCAGCAGATGTTGCTCGTCCACGCCGACAGCGATGAGCCTGGCCTGCGATTCGAGGACCAGTCCTTGACGTGGCGCGAGTACGTCGCCGAGAGCCTGGCGCGCGCCCACGCGATCAGCGGCGAGGCGGATCCGAACCGGCCGCTGCACGTCGGGGTGTTGCTGGAGAACACCCCGGACATGGCGATGGCGCTCGCGGCCGGCGCGCTTGGCGGCTACGTCACGGTGGGCATCAACGCCACGCGCAGGGGAGAGGCGCTGGCCCGCGACGTCCACAAGGCGGACTGCCAGTTCCTGCTGACCGACTCGCGCCACCTGCCGTTGCTCGCCGGGCTGGCGCTGGACGGTGTGCGGGTGATCGACACCGACGGTGCGGAATGGGCCCGGCTGGTGGCGGGCGGGATCCGTGATCGGCAGTTCCGCACGGTCGACCCGATGGACACGTTCATGCTGATCTTCACCTCGGGTACGAGTGGTGAGCCAAAGGCGGTGCGGGTCAGCAACGTCATGGTGACCATGTCCGGTACCCACTTGGTCAACCGGTTCGGTCTAACCGTCGACGACGTCTGCTAGGTGTCCATGCCACTGTTCCACTCCAACGCGGTCGTGGCCGGGTTCGGGCCCGCTGTCGCGTCCGGGGCGACGCTGGCGCTGGCTCGCAAGTTCAGTGCCAGCGGCTTCCTCGACGACGTCCGCGGGTTCGGCGCGACCTACATGAACTACGTCGGCAAACCGCTTGCCTACGCGCTCGCCACACCGCCGAAGCCGGACGACGCCGACAACCCGCTGCGGATCGCGTTCGGCAACGAGGCATCCGATCGTGACATCGTGGCGTTTGGCAGGCGGTTCGGCTGCGAGGTCTACGACGGCTTCGGCTCCACCGAGAACGCCGTCATCATCAGCCGCACCGAGGACACCCCGCCCGGCTCGACGGCGGCATGTACTGGTCAGGCGACCTCGCCTATCGCGACGCGGACGGGTTCGTGTACCTGGCGGGCCGTGCCGGCGACTGGCTCCGGGTGGACGGCGAGAACCTGGCCGCTGCCGTGCTGGTCAATGGTGGGTCATTGACGCCGTCGGAATTCACGGAGTTCCTCGCGGCGCAGCCCGACCTGTCGCCGAAAGCGTGGCCGCGTTACGTCCGGATCGCGGGGGAGTTGCCCAGCACGGCGACGAACAAGGTGCTCAAGCGGGAGCTGCGACGGCAGGGCGTCGACGTGGAGGATCCACTGTGGATTCGCGCGGAGCGGGGCGCGGACTACGCCGTGCGGGAGACCGCCGCTGGCGCGCGGTGACTCGCCGCCGAGAGCATATCGACCTGATCAGCTGGCCAAAACATCGACACCATCGACTAGGTGCAAGGAATCATCGCTGCGAGCGCGATCGCGTAGGGACATCGAGAACCCCGCTTTGGAGTACAGCACGATGTGTGGTTCCCGGTCGACCTTGTACCCGGCCTGGCGTAGGGCGGGGAGCCTGTACCGTTCGAGTTCGTGCACGACCTTTGGCCCGAGTGGCCGGTTCGTCCACTTCACCTCGCCGATGAGCGTCACGCGGTTGCGTGTCATGCCGACGATGTCGATTTCCTCGCTGCTGCGCTCCCCGGAACGCCGGAGTGCGTCTTCGGCCCGTCCCCACCATCTGCCTATTCGGGTGGCCACGGCGCCATACGTGCGGCGGGCGTGCTGGCGGCACACGTCCTCGAAGACCGGCGCGATATGACCTGCAAGTGCTGGGGCGATTTCGGCCTGGTACAGGTCTTCCGGGGCGAGTCCCGCCTCAAGGTCGGCCTGAAACGGAAAAACGAACCTGAACCAGAACCGCAGGAAGGCGTCGGTGAGCGACCAATGCCCACCGCGCGCGGATGGTGCCGCCGCGATCGGCAATTCACGGCGAACGAGCCGTAGCGACTCCAACGTCGACAGGTATTTAGGGATGGAGGTGGACGGCACTCGAACCGCGGCGGCCGTTTCGCTGACCTCTTTCGCTCCCGACGCCAATGCTTCGAGCACAGCGAAATGTATGCCTGGCTCGCGCAGTTCCTGCGCGACGATCGTCCGTCCCTCGCCCCACAACGGAGCATCCGGATGTAGTACCTGCTGGCAGATGGCTTCCTTCAACGAGCCCGATCGCAACGCGGCAAGATACCGAGGCATGCCACCGGCGATGGCGAACCGCTCGAATTGCGCGATGGGATCTTGGTCGGGCAGGAAGTCCACGGCACGGTCAAGACTGAGCGGCCTGATCTCCAGCGGAACCAGACGTCCGTGCAGGGGACTTCGCTCGCTCTGTAGCGCCTCCATCTGCGCGACGGCCGAGCCGCATAAGATGAGTTTGAGTCTCGAGCTGTCCCGCTCGTCTTCCATTACCGCTTGGATGGCCGACAGGGTGCGCTCAACTTCACTACTTGTGGTCCCGAGTAGCCATGGGAACTCATCGATGACCGCCAACAGCGGTTCGTTGGCGGCCATCCGGTATAGGGTCTGGATAAGCGTCGGTGTATCGGGTAGTTCTGGTGCCACGCCGCCCTGCAGGGGGGCCAAAGTCTTGGCGAAGCGGGCTAGTTGAGCACCCGCAGCGAGGCGCTCGGCTACGAGGAACACTGCGGGCTTTCCATGCGCGCACCGTCTGAGCAGCCAGGACTTTCCCACGCGCCGGCGACCATAGACGTTGAGTGGCATCCGTTCCGCGCTCGTCCACCACTCTTCGATCCGCGTGCGCTCCTTCTCCCGGTCCAGGAACTCCTCGACCAGCGGCCACTGGAACGATGGTTTATCCATACGAGTAATATACACTAGAGTATATTACTTTAGAGTATAAAGAGCCCCTTACTGCCTGCCATTGAGAATCAGTCGCGCGGAGGACTCCAGCAGGTCGGCCATCCGCTCGTAGGAACAGTAACCGAGGCCGGCGTGGATCAGCGCGCCGCCGAGCGCGATCTCCAGTGCGTTGAGTACATCCGGGTCTGACGCATCGCCGAGTGCGGCATCGAGCCGCCGGTGCCATTCGGCGCCGATGCGCTCCCGCAGGTGCGCGACGTCAGGGTCATCGCCGAGCAGCGCCGCGGTACAGGCGGCGGCCACCTCGGGCTCGCCTGCCACCAGCAGCGCGATGTCCCGCAGCACCTCGACCACTCGCTCCACGACGAGCCCCTGGTCGGCGGGCACCTCGGGCAGGTCCCGTAACTGGCGCCAGAACACCTCCGTGATCAGGTGGTTCTTCGAGGAGAAGTAGGTGTACGCGGTCGCGGCGGCGACACCACTGCGCGTCGCCACGTTCCGCATGGTCAAGCCGGCGTAGCCGACGAGCCGGAGTTCCTCGACCGCGGCCTCGGTCAGCCGCCGCACGGTGTCGGCCTGCCGCTTGCTGAGCCGTCGCCGGGTCGGCTCGACGGCCAAATCGCTAGACATATGTCCAGACGCTACTACAGGCGCAGTTGTGGCACCACACGGCGCGGCGTGCTCAGCTACCGACTCCGGTGTCGATCAGCGGTCCGCACAGGTAGTTTCCGGAAGAGATCTTGTGCCACTTCCGGTTGTTGAGCTGAATGAAGGCCACGCACGGTGGCGTTCGCTTGGCTCCGACGGCCATGCCGGTGTGCAGCCCGTTGCTGGTCCACTTCTTCACCGTCGACAACTCCCGCACCATGGCTTTCCGGTTCAGCTTCCCGCCAAGGGCGACCGCTTTTTCCACGAACAACCGGGTCGCCGACCATGCGTAGAGTCCGAAGTAGTCCGGTTTCGCGCCGGGCGCGATCTGGTCCAGCCATGCGCGGTAGAGCTTCATCTCCTCGTTGGCCATATTGCTGAACAGGTCGTTCGTCGTGTACACGATGGATCCGTTGCCGTCGTCGCCAGCCTGCTCGACGTAGGTGTCGGTGTAGATGGTCGGGTCCTGCAAGAAGATGTCGGGGTTGTAGTTCTGCTGCCGCATCGCCTGCTGCAGCCGCACCGTGTACTGGTACGGGCCGAAGTACTGCACCATCCTGATGCCCTTGTCCTTCATCTGCTGGACGTACGGCGCGTAGTTGAACTCGGACGGGTCGATGCCCTTGAAGTAGGGGACGGTGAATCCGCTCTTCTCGTACGCCATCTTGTACGACCTGGCGTTGACCTCGGCCGACTTCACGGTCACGTAGAGCACTGCGGCGTGGCCGGTGACGCCGGGCTCCTTCTTCTTGATGAAGTTCGGGATGGCGGCGGGCACCAGGTTCGGTGAGATCGAGTAGGCGCTGAAGCACGTCTCGCACCCCCGGCGCGTGGGTGACGTCGTCAGCGCGCGCATGTCGGGCAGCCCGCAGACCGCGCGGGCTTCGCGCCGCCGGAGTCGTCGGCCACCATGGACCCGACCGCGGCGAACGCCTCCTCGCAGGCACGGGTGTAGCCCTGCTGGTCACCCGCCGTTTCCGAGCGTCCGTCGATGGTCAGCACGTCGAGCTCGCGCCCGCAGATTCCCTCGGGGTTGGTTGCGTTGAAGTACGCGACGTAGGCCCGTGCCGACTGCTGTGCCGACTCGAACAGGCCGGGAATCGGACCTGAGATGTCGGCGATGTTCGCGACGGTGATCTTCTTGTCGGTGATGCCGGTCTGGTTCTCGAAACCGGCACAGCTCGCCGCATCGACGGACCCGCTCGCGGAGTTCTTGCCCGACCCTGCGACGTCGCCGGGGGCGGGACCGGACCCGTTCGCCGAGGTCGCCTGCGGACCGGAGCCGTTGCCTCCGGCGTCCGCGGTGGCGCCCTTGCCGGGACCGAGGTTCGCCGGGTCGCTACCGGATCCCGGCTGGCTACCGGTGACGCCTTGTTGGCCGCCGAGGACATGGCCCTGGGCGCGGGCGACGGTCGCGGGGTCGAGCTGCGAGCCGCACGCCGAGATGAACAACAGCAGCGCCACGCCACCGATGGCCGCCGCTGAGCACCGCCACGGCCGGACGAGTCTGCGCGACGTGCGCGTGGGGCGGGACAACCCAGACAACGGAAACTCCTCAGCTCGGGGACACCGACTGCGCTCTCACCGAAAGTTCATTGTGATACTCGACACGACGATAATCTAGCCATATGATCAGACACCTGTCCAGTTATACCGGTGATCCGATCGAAGTGAGGGACGAATGACGCGCCTGCTGAAGTGGTCCACCTCGGTGCGGTACGGCGTGAGTACCGAAGGCTGACCATGGACAGCGTCGTCTCGTTCACGATCCTTGGCCTGTTCACCGGTGCGGCCTACGCCATCGCCGCGAGCGGATTGGTGCTGACGTACACCACTACCCGGGTGTTCAACATCGCTCACGGGGCGCTCGGGATGGTCATGGCCTTCATCTTCTGGGACTTCAGTCAGCGACAGGGGTTGCCCACCTGGTTGGCGCTCGTGCTCGTGCTTGGCGTCGTGGCACCGGCGACTGGATGGGCGATCCAGCGGTTCGTCACGCGTGGCCTTGGGGAGGGTCCGGTCAGCGTCACGTTGGTCGTAACAGTCGGCCTGCTCGTCGGCTGCATCGGGCTCGCCACACAGGTCTGGCCGCCCGAGAGCCGGACCCCACTGCCGTTGTTCAACGGCAGTGGGGTCGAGTTGAGCAACACCTACGTCACCGCACACCAACTGATCACGGTGTTGCTCGCAGGCATGGTCGCGCTGCTGCTGTACCTGCTGCTGACCAGGACCCGGATCGGTACCGCCATGCGTGCCTCCGTCGACAATCCCGAGTTGCTCAAGCTCTTCGGCGGCAAACCCGACCGGGTGGCTGGCCTGGCCTGGGCCATCGGCACATCGCTCGCCGCGCTCGGCGGCATCCTGCTGACCCCGGTTGTCGGACTGTCCTACTACGACCTGACACTGCTGGTCATCAACGCCTACGCGGCGGCAATGCTCGGCAGGCTGCGGAGCCTGCCGTTAACCCTCGTCGGCGCCATGGGTCTTGGCATCCTGCAGTCCTACGCGGTCGCCTACCTGCCGTCCGACGGCCTGCTGTCCGGGATCCGCTCGGCGATGCCCGCGCTCTTCCTCTTCGCGGTCATCGTGCTGATGCCGCAGGCGCAGCTACGGGTCGGGCAGGTCAAGGGCATTGTGTCCGCCCCACTGCCGTCCCGCACGCGACAACTCGGCGCAGATGTCGCGCTGGTCGCGCTGGTCGCGTTGCTTACGGCCTGGCTTCCCGGCAGCAGCCTGCTGCTGGTCGGCATGGCAGCGACGTACGCGATGGTCATGCTCTCCCTGGTGTTGCTCACCGGGTACGGCGGGCACGTGTCGCTGGCCCAGTTCACCTTCGCCGGTATCGGCGCACTGGTCTACGCCAAGCTCGGCGAGCCGACGCTGTCCGGCCTGCTGCTCTCCGCACTGGTCGCCGCGGCGGTCGGCGCTGTCGTCGCGATCCCGGTACTGCGGCTGACGGGGCTCTACCTCGCGCTGTCGACGCTGGCGTTCGGCCTGCTCATGGACAAGATGATCTTCCAGGCCGAGTTCGCGTTCGGCACCAATAACTCCCTCGACGCCGAGCGACTGACGATCCTCGGCACGTCGTTCTCCTCGCTCGGTGGCTACGTGCTCGTCATGACTTTCTTCCTGGTGTTGATGGCGTTCGCGGTACTGGCACTGCGGCGCGGCGCGCTGGGCAGGCTGCTGATCGCGATGCGCGACAGCCCGGCCGCCTGCGGCACCCTCGGCCTGGACACCCGGTGGTTCCGGGTCGGGTTGTTCGCGCTGTCGGCCGGTATGGCGGGGATCGCAGGCGGGTTGTTCGCCGGGCTGCGCGGCACCATTGGCGCGTCCGACTTCCAGGTGCTGGCGAGCCTGCCGCTGCTGCTACTCGCGGTCGTGTTCGGCGTGACGTCGGTGACCGGTGCGGTGCTCGGTGGCACCGGGCTGATGCTGCTGCCGGTATTGCAGAGCACCAACCCGTCGCTGGCGGGCCTGATCTTCGGCCTCGTCGGTTTCGGCGCGGTGGCGCTTGGCCGCGATCCCAACTGCCTCGCCAACCGGCTGTTCACCCTCGGCAGGGCGTTGCGCGCGCAGGTCCGCACGCCGGTACGGCGACCGTCCGAGTCCTATCAGGACCGTCCAGAGGTTACCGAGGAGGTGCCTGCCCATGTCGCTTCTTGAGGTCGACGACGACGTCGTCGTCCGGTTCGGCGGCGTGACCGCGGTCGACCACGCCAGCTTCACCGCCGGCACTGGCCTGGTCACCGGGCTGATCGGCCCGAACGGCGCCGGTAAGACGACCTGCTTCAACGTCATCAGCGGGCTGCTGCGGCCGGCGAAGGGCACGGTCCGGTTCCATGGCCGCGACGTCACGTCCACCCCGGTGCACCGTCGCGCCAAGCGAGGCATGGGCCGCACGTTCCAGCGGCTGGAGGCGTTCGGGTCACTGTCCGTCAGGGACAATGTCCGCGCCGCCGTCGACATCAACCGTGGCCTCGGCGGTCTGCTCACGCCGGGGCACCGGTCGCAGGCGGCGCGCGTCGACGCGCTGCTTGACCGGGTTGGTCTCACTCACTACGCGGCCGAACGGGCTGATGCCATCCCCACCGGGACGGCGCGGCTGCTTGAGCTGGCCCGCTGCCTCGCGGCGGATCCGGCGCTGCTGTTGCTCGACGAGCCGTCGTCCGGATTGAACGAGAGCGAGACCGAGGCATTCGGCGTGCTGCTGCGCGAACTCGCCGCCGATGGCCGCGGCGTGCTCATGGTCGAGCACGACATGGACCTCGTCATGTCGGTCTGCGACACGATCCACGCGCTCGACTTCGGCCGGGTGATCGCCTCGGGCGCACCGGCCGAGATCCGCGGCGACGCCGCTGTGCAGCGGGCCTACCTCGGCAAGGCGGATGTGGGGCAGGTGGCCTGACATGGCGGTCCCGATGCTCGAGGCCATCGACCTGCACGCCGCGTACGGTCGCATCGAGGTGCTGCGCGGCGTCGATCTGCGGGTGCCGAAGGGAGCAGTCGTCGCGCTGCTCGGCCCCAACGGGGCCGGCAAATCCACGCTGATCAAGTGCGTCAGCGGGCAGCACAAGCCGACAAGCGGCGACCTGCACCTCGCTGGTGTGCACGTGCAGGACGCGGGCTCGGACGAGCTGGCCAGGCTCGGGCTCTGCACCATCCCGGAAGGCCGGGCGATCTTTCCGAACCTGACCGTCGAGGAGAATCTGCGACTCATCTCCTACGCCGGGGTCGCCACCGGCGCGGTGCTTGACGTCGCCTTCAGCCATTTCCCTCGGCTGCACGAACGCCGGTCCCAGCTGGCGGGCACACTGTCCGGCGGAGAGCAACAGATGCTGGCGATGTCGCGTGCCCTCGCGTCGGACCCTGCGCTGCTGCTGCTTGACGAGCTGTCGATGGGCCTCGCACCGCTCGTCGTCGACGAGCTGTACGAGATCGTCGCCGCGATTGCCGCGAGCGGTGTCTCGATCCTGTGCATCGAGCAGTTCGCCAACACCGCGCTGCGGGTCGCCGACTACGTCGCCGTCATGTCCGGCGGCCGCGTCGTCGCCACCGGCGAGCCCGACGAGATCCGCGACACGATGGTCGACGTCATCCTCGGAGGTGCGGCATGAGACGGCCCTTGCTGAAGACGTCTTTAGTCATACTCGCCCTGGGGTTGACGGGCGGAATGCTGCCGGCGCGCGCCGACGAGCCCGGATTCAGCGGATACAGCGTCACGGCGTCGGCCAGTCCCGTCCAGATCGACGTCTACGAGCCGACGATTCCGGTGCCAGTGACCCCACAGCTTCGGTTGATGCTCGGTTACGCCACCGTGGAAGCGGACAGCTCGCTCTCGCGGGGTCGTGCCAGCTTCCTGTGGCCCGGTGACTTCATGGGGGAAGGTTTCCGGACCGTCATCGAGAACTTCGGGCTGCCGCCGGAGCTGGCCGAGCCGATCGCCGGGGACGGGTATCCGTTGCAGGTGAACTCGAGCCACCCGTCGGGGCCGAGGCACGAGTCGGACGAACCGATTCCCGGCACGGTCATGCGCACCAGCGCCACCGCTGACCGCACGGTCGCGCGGGAGGGGTATTCCTCCAACTGCGAGGTCGAGCCGCAGGGTTCAGGCGAGGGTGACCGGCGCCCGGAGCTGCCGGGGTTGCCGGGGATCGTGGAGCGGTCGTCTGGGGAATCCGGCACGGAGCAGAGCGACGAGGCAGGTGAGTGCCAGATCCCGTCGCGGCTCGCCGCGCTTGTCGACGTCGGCGGGTACATCGCCACCAGCGAGACGACGCGGTCCGACGGTGACGTCGTCACCAGGTCACGGGCGCAGCTCAGCGACACGCGTCTACTGGGCGGCCTTATCACGGTGTCGGGCGTCACCGCTACCGCCGTCAGCGGCAGTGACGGCGCCGAGGGTAGGTCGTCCGGTCGCGCCAGCTACGGCACGCTGCGCGTCCTGGGCCAGGAGTTCTCGGTCGGTCCCGGCGGCGTCACCGCAGCTGGCGAACGGGTGCGCCTCCCGGGGCTGCCGGACGATCCCGCCAAGCTGTTGGACCAGCTCGGAGTGACGATCACGGCGCCGAAACCGGACAGGAACGTCAGCGGCGACAAGGCGTCCAGCGTGTCGGAGGGGTTGATCGTCGACGTCGACACCGCGGTGTTGCGGGACCGGCTCGACACGCTGCCACTTGACCTGCTGGCCGAACTCATCAACCAGTTGCCCGACCAGGCCGGGGAGCTGAAGAGCCTGCTCGGCGCGGCGCTCAAGTTCGCGCCCCGGTTCGTTATCCATCTCGGGACGGCGGGAAGTGCGGTCGACACCGTGCAGGGCATCGACATCCCGCTGCCTGGCCCCGAAGTCGGTGGCCCGTCAGCCGCGCCGCCCGCGGACATCGGCACCGCTGGCGGCGACCCACCCGCCACGGGCTCGACCCCTGCGGCGGCTAGCGCGTCCGCACCCGCGTCGGCCAGTGGACCACCCGCGCCCGCCGTCGCCAACGCCGAACCGGAGCGGGCATCCGCCGGGCTGCCGCCGCTGTTCTCGATCCCAGGGGCGTTGCTGTTCGGCGCCCTCGCGCTGGCCGCGCTCGCCGGTACTTATCTGCGCAAACTCGGCGCGCTCGCGCTGGGCGGCGGCGCCACCTGCCCGCACGGCCTCCGCAGTGGACTGCCCGACCTCAGAAAGGTCTGAGCCATGACATCAACGCTTTCCACGAATGCCGCGCACTCGACGTCCGGAAGTTCCTCGGCCGCGAGCACCGCGACGATGGCGCTGCCCCGTGCGCACAGCAGGTCGGGCGGCGCCCCGTTGCGGAACAGCCACTACCGGCTTCTGCAGGTGGTGTTGTTCTGGGCGGGCGCGATCCTGCTGCCGCTCGGGCTGGTCGTGATCGCGCTCGGTTGGTACGGCGCGGCCAACACGCCGTACCAGTACGACCAGATCTCGTACCTCGTCTCCGGCGGGCTGTTCGGCCTCGGCCTGACGTTCTGCGGCGGCTTCCTCTACTTCGGTGCGTGGCTGGCCCGCATCGCCGACGACGGCCGCGAGTCCTCTCGGCGGCTCGCCGACACTCTGCTCGTGCTGGCCGAAGTGACGTCGCGCGCCGCGACTGTCGCGGATGGCGACGCCGGGGTGGCGGTAACAGCTGGAGAGGGCACTACGTTGCACCGTCGCGACTGCACGCTCATCGCGCACCGCGACGACCTGCACCCGGCAGGGGAGCACGCCGCGAACCTGACGCCGTGCCGGGTGTGCCAGCCGTAGGGCCGCTGGGGTGGCGCCCTCGCCGCCGCGGCCCCGGCGCACCTTGTCAAGAATGGAAACATGTTCTAATCTGGACAAGTGTCTAGTCGATTGTCGGATCAGGAACGACACGTCCGTGGAGGGTCAATGACCAGCATCGACAGCGCAAGCGTCCGAGCATCGCTCGACGGCATCCCCGAGGTGTCCCGGCGGTTCCCCGACGACCCACACGGCCACCTGCGGGAGCTGCGCACCGACCCGATCGCGCTGTTGCACCGGGTCCGCGACGAATGCGGCGACCTCGGCCGGTTCCAGCTCGCGGACAAGGACGTGGCGCTGGTCAGCGGCGCCGAGCTGAACGAGACGTTCTTCCGGGCGCCGGACGACGTGCTGGACCAGGGCGAGGCGTACCCGTTCATGACGCCGATCTTCGGCAAGGGCGTCGTCTTCGACGCCTCATCGGAGCGGCGCAAAGAGATGTTGAAGAACCAGTCACTCCGTGGTGAGCAGATGAAGGGCCATGCGGCGACCATCGAGCGGGAGGTGAACCGCATGGTCGCCGCCTGGGGTGACGATGGCGAGATCGACCTCCTCGACTTCTTCGCCGAGCTGACCATCTACACGACGTCGTCCTGCTTGATCGGCGCTCCGTTCCGGGAGGAGCTGGACTCCCGGTTCGCGCACCACTACCACGATCTGGAGCGGGGAACGGACGCGCTCGCGTACGTCGACCCCTACGCCGACATCGACAGCTTCCGCAGGCGTGACGCCGCGCGGCAGACGCTGGTGGGGCTGGTCCAGGACATCATGGACCGGCGCTCCGCCCGCGGCACCGTGCCGAAGGAGGAGCGCGACCTGCTCGACGTCCTGATCTCGTTGCGCGGCGACGACGGCGAGCCGCAGTTCTCCGCGGACGAGATCACCGGCATGTTCATCTCGATGATGTTCGCCGGGCATCACACCAGCTCGGGCACCGCCGCCTGGGCACTGATCGAGCTGATGCGCCACCCGGACGCGATGGCTGACGTCGTCGCCGAACTGGACGAGATCTACGCCGACGGCGCCGAGGTGTCCTTCCAGGCGTTGCGGTCGATTCCCCGGCTGGAGTCGGTGATCAAGGAGACGCTGCGGCTGCACCCGCCATTGATCCTGCTGCTGCGAGTGGCCAAACAGGATGTTCAGTTCGGCGACCACCTCGTCCCAGCGGGCGCGATGGTCGGCGCGACACCGAGGGTGTCGAACCGGATCGCGGACGACTTCCCCGACCCGGATGCCTTCGACCCCGGTCGTTATGTCGACCCGAGGCAGGAGGACCTGCTGAACCGGTGGACCTGGATCCCGTTCGGCGCGGGACGGCACCGCTGCGTCGGATCGGCGTTCGCCATGATGCAGCTGAAGGCGATCTTCTCGGTGCTGCTGCGGGACTACGAGTTCGAGATGTCGCAGCCGTCCGAGTCCTATCGCGACGACTGCTCGAAGATGGTCATTCAGCTCGAACAGTCCTGCCGGGTGCGCTACCGGCGGCGTGCGGGGAGGTGAGCGGCGATGCGTGTCAGTGCCGACTACGACCTCTGCCAGGGGCACGCGATGTGCGAGGTCGAGGCGCCAGAGGTGTTCGCCTATGACAAGGACACCAACCAGGTCCGGATCCTCGACGTGCATCCCGACGAGTCGCGACGGCCCGAGGTGGCGGCCGCGGTGAAGTACTGCCCCACGATGGCGCTCGCCATCGAGGACTAACCGAGACGACGAACGGCATTGGAGGATGCGCTGATGGCTGTGGCGACCCGCGCCTCGCTTGACGAGTTCTGGACGCGCTGGCTCGAGGCGAACCGCGTCGCGGAACGGGAAAGGAACTGGGGCCAGCTGGCCGAGTTCTACGCCGCCGACGCCACGTACGGCTGGATGTACACCCCGGACGAGCACTTCATGACGGTCGGCAGGGACGAGATCCGCGACTACGCGCTCGGCACCGAGATGGCAGGCCTCGACGGCTGGCATTACGACTACGTCGCCACGGTCACCGACGACGTCAACGACATGGTCATCGGCTTCTGGAAGCAGAAGAGCGGCATCCTCGACGAGCACGGCGAGGAGTACCAGATCACCGGCATCGGCGGCAGCTGGTTCGGCATCGGTCGCGACGACGAGGGCCAGCTGTGCTTCGCGTGGCAGCGGGACTGGTTCGACCTCGGCTCGACCGCGCACACCTTCATGACGATCCTGCAGGCCGGCAAGGCCCCGCAAGCGCTGCGGGACCGGATGTCGCTGAACGGCATGGACCAGCCAGGCCACTACCGGCTCGCCGATCTGCCGTCGACGGTGTGGCCGCCGCTGGTCGATGCGGGAGAGTTCGTCACCCAGGAGGCACCGTGAGCACACCGAGGACACCGGTGAACCCGCCACCGCAGCTGCTGATCGACGGCAAGCTCGGCGCGGCAAGCGACCGAGGAAGCTACACGATCCGCAACCCGGCCACCGGGCAGGAGATCGGGCAGGCACCCGACGCCACCGGCGCCGACGTCGAGGACGCGCTCGCCGCCGCTCGGCGCGCCTTCGACGAGACCGACTGGCCCATCGAACTCGACTTCCGCCTGCGGTGCCTGCGTCAGCTGCACCAGGCGCTGCTCGACAACGCCGACGCGATGCGGGCGCTGACCACCGCCGAGGCCGGGGCGCCCTCGGCGTTCACCTCCGGCCCGCAGTACGACATGCCGGTCGAGTACTTCCGGTGGATGGTCGACCTGGCCGAGACCTACGAGTGGGAGACCGACCTCGGCGTCGCCGAGCCGATGGGCATCCGCACCCGCCGCACCGTGCGGCGGGAACCGACGGGCGTCGTCGCGGCGATCACGCCGTGGAACTTCCCTAACCAGCTCAACCTCGCCAAACTCGGCCCCGCCCTCGCGACCGGCAGCACCGTGGTGCTCAAGCCCGCGCCGGACACCCCGTGGCTCGGCTGCGAACTTGGGCGGCTGATCGCCGAGCACACCGACATCCCGCCCGGCGTGGTCAACGTCGTCACGCCGAGGGACAACGACGTCGCCACCCTGCTCACCACGGATCCGCGCGTCGATCTGGTGTCGTTCACTGGCTCGACGGCGACCGGACGGGCGATCATGGCCGCCACCGCGCCGACGTTGAAGCGGACGTTTCTGGAGCTGGGCGGCAAATCGGCGGCGATCGTGCTCGACGACGCGGACTTCGCAACCGCTGTCGGCACCGCCGCGTTCAGCGTGTGTGTCCACGCGGGACAGGGCTGCGCGCTCACCACCCGCCTGCTCGTGCCCCGCGACCGCTACGACGAGGCGGTGGAGATCGCCGCGGCGACGATGTCCTCGATTGGTACCGGGGACCCCGCCGATCCCGCCACCGTGTGCGGGCCGGTCATCTCGGCGGTCCAGCGGGACCGTGTCGCGGAGTACCTGGAGCTCGCGCGGTCCGAAGGCGGGACGTTCGCCACCGGCGGCGACGTCGGCCACAAGGATGGCGAGCTCGCGGGCGGCTACTGGATCCAGCCCACCGTGATCACCGGCCTGGACAACTCCGCGCGGGTGGCGCGTGACGAGATCTTCGGCCCGGTGCTGGTCGTGATTCCGCACGACGGCGACGACGACGCGGTCCGGATCGCCAACGACTCGCCGTACGGGCTCTCCGGCGCGGTCAACTCCGGCTCCCCGGAGCGCGCAAGGGCCGTGGCCAACCGCGTCCGTACCGGCACGCTCTCGGTCAACGGCGGGGTGTGGTTCTGCGCCGACGCGCCGTTCGGCGGCTACAAGCAGTCCGGCATCGGCCGCGAGATGGGTGTCGCCGGGTTCGAGGAGTACCTCGAGACCAAGGTCCTCGCCGAGGGCTGCTGATGAGTTCGCTGCGGAACAAGGAGCACGGCGTGGGTACAGCGGGCAGGTTCGCCGACAAGGTCGCGGTCGTCACCGGCGCGGCACAGGGCATCGGCGCGGCGTACGCGAAGGCGCTGGCCGCCGAGGGCGCGTCGGTCGTGGTCGCCGACGTCAAGGAGGACGCTGGCGCGGTCGTCGTCAAGGATATCGAGGCGGCTGGCGGCACCGCTCGCTTCGTGCGCTGCGACGTCTCATCGCCCGAGTCGGCGGAGGCGATGGCTACCGAGGCGGCCGAGGCGTACGGCGGCATCGACCTGCTGGTCAACAACGCCGCGATCTACGGCGACATGGCGTTCGACCTGCTGATCACCGTCGACTGGGACTACTACCGCAGGTTCATGTCGGTTAACATGGACGGCGCGCTCGTGGTGACAAGGGCGGTGTACCCGCAGATGCAGCAGCGCGGCGGCGGGGCGATCGTCAACCAGAGTTCCACCGCCGCCTACCTGTACTCCGGCTTCTACGGCCTCGCGAAGACCGGTGTCAACGGGCTCACCCAGCAGCTGGCGCACGAACTCGGCGGCATGGGGATCAGGGTGAACGCTATCGCGCCTGGCCCGACCGACACCGCGGCGACCCGGTCGCAGGTCGGCGACGCCGCCAAGGACCTGGTCAACGGCCTGGCGATCAAGCGGATGGGCCAGCCCGACGACTTGGTCGGCGCGTGCCTGTACCTGCTCTCCGATGACGCCGCATGGGTGACCGGGCAGATCCTCGCGGTCGACGGCGGCCAGGTGTTCCGGCCGTGACGCCCACAGTCGGCTTCGTCGGGCTCGGCGCCATCGGCAAGCCAATGGCGCTGCGGCTCGCTGCGGCCGAGCTCGAGCTGTTGGTGCACGACGTCGCGGTCGAGCCGGTCACCGAGCTGGTCGGCGCTGGCGCCACTGCCGCTCGTGGTGTGGCGGACCTGGCCGCCCGCGCCGACGTGCTGTGCGTGATGGTGCGTGACGACGACCAGGTGCGTGCCGTGCTGGGCGAGGCCATCGGCGGGGCGTGGGACGGGCTGACCGTCGCGATCCACTCCACCGTCGCACCGGGCACCCCCGCCGAGCTGGCCGACACCGCGAGCCACCACGGCGTGCGGGTGGTGGACGCCCCGGTCAGCGGCGGCGCCATGGCCGCGGCCGACGGTACCCTGGCGATCATGGCGGGCGGCACCGAGGACGCCGTCGCGGCGTGCCGCCCGGTGTTCGACGCGATGGCGGGCACGGTCGTGCACGCCGGGCCGGTCGGTGCGGGCACCCGGATGAAGCTGGCTCGCACCCTGCTGCATTTCGTCGCGTTTACCGCCGCCACCGAGGCGCAACGGCTGGCCGAGGCCGCCGGGCTTGACCTGGTCGAGCTGGGCAGGGTCGTCCGGCACACCGACGCGATCACCGGCGGGCCCGGTGCGATCATGCACCGCGCGACCTCGGCGCCGCTGGCGCCGGACGACTTCTGGTACGGCGTGTTCGACCACGTTCGGGTGCTGGGGGAGAAGGACCTGCGATTCGCGATCGGGCTCGCCGACGAGCTCGGTGTCGACGTGCCGCTGGCGCGCCACGCCCTCGACCAGCTGGCGGCAGGACTGGGACTACCCG
Organism: Actinophytocola sp.; assembly: GCA_009377475.1. Lineage (GTDB taxonomy): Bacteria > Actinomycetota > Actinomycetes > Mycobacteriales > Pseudonocardiaceae > Haloechinothrix_A. The sequence goes on along the minus strand of WHTY01000025.1, from coordinate 17,760 downwards.
TCAAGGAGGACGTGTGAGCAGGTTCGACGAGCTGCCCGAGACCCGGCGGCGCGGGCTGGAGCGGATGGAGCAGGTGTACGGCTTCGAGATGTCCGACGGCGACGGCGACTTCTTCCGCTACACCGCAGACCACCTGTTCGCGGACGTCTGGCACCGGGCAGGACTGTCCGACCGAGACCGGCGGCTGCTGCTGATCGGGGCACTCACCGCGACCGGCGCCGCCGACGTGCTCGGCATCCAGGTACCTGCCGCCTACGGCAACGGCGAGCTGACCGAGAAGGAGCTGCGCGAGATCGTGATCTTCCTCTGCCACTACACGGGTTGGCAGAACGGCGCCCGGCTGAACACGGTCGTCGAGGATACCGTCGCGAAGGCGGCACGGCGGCCGGAGTCCGGCGCATGACGCGCGCAGCGACTAGATCGACGACGCTGTGGCGTCGGGTCGTCGCCACGCTTCGATCAGCCGACGCCCGCCTTGCCGCAAACAAGAACATGTTCTAATATTGACAAGTGTCCAGTCGATCATTGCGCAATGGTGTCGTCCTGTTCACGTCGGATCGGAGCATCACTCCTGCGGCGCTGGCTGTTGCGGCGGAGGAACGCGGGTTCGACACGCTCTACGTCCCAGAGCACACCCACATCCCGGTGAAGCGGGAGGCCGTCCATCCCGGCACCGGCGATGCGACGCTGCCGGACGACCGCTACCTGCGGACCCTCGACCCGTGGGTGTCGCTGGCTACCGCCGCCGCGGTGACCAGCCGCATCCGGCTCGCGACTGCCGTCGCGCTGCCGGTGGAGTCCGATCCGATCACGCTGGCCAAGACCATCGCGACATTGGACCACCTCTCCGGCGGGCGGGTCACGCTCGGGGCCGGTTTCGGGTGGAACACCGACGAGCTGGCCGACCACCACGTGCCAGCAGGCAAGCGACGCACCGTGCTGCGCGAGTATGTCGAGGCGATGCGCGCGCTGTGGACGCAAGAGGAGGCGTCCTACGCCGGGAAGTTCGTGTCGTTCGGCGCGTCGTGGGCGTACCCGAAGCCGGTGCAGGCCCACATCCCGCTCATCATCGGCGCCGGGGGCGGGCCGAAGACGCTGGCGTGGATCGCTCGCAACGCCGACGGCTGGATGACCACGCCACAGGAACAGGACGTCACCGCGAAGATCGCCGCGCTACGCAAGGCCTGGGCGGACGCCGGGCGGTCCGGGCAGCCGCGGGTGCACGTTCTCGTCGCCGCGAAGCCGTCGCCTGAGCAGCTCGCCGCATGGCACGAGAGCGGGGTGGACGAACTGATCTGGGGTGTGCCCGACAAGTCCGAAGCCGACGTCGTGTCCTATCTGGACAGACTGGCCACCCGGCTCGAGCTGACCGCTCGCTGAAGGAGACACCCATGACGACAACGCAGCCATCCGGCACCACGGTGCCCGACGCTCTCGACGACTCGGTGCTCACAGCGGACACCGAGTCGTACGACGTGGTCGTCGTCGGCTTCGGCATGGCGGGCGGCTGCGCGGCGCTTGAGGCGGCACGGGCGGGCGCGCGGGTGTTGCTGCTGGAGCGGGCGGCGGCGCACGGCGGCACCACCTGCATGGCGGGAGGTCACTTCTACCTCGGTGGCGGCACAGCGGTGCAGAAGGCGACCGGCCACGACGACTCGGCAGAGCAGATGTACCGGTACCTGGTCGCGAACTCGCTCGACCCTGACCACGAGAAGATCCGCGCCTACTGCGAGGGCTCGGTGGCGCACTTCGACTGGCTCGAGGCGCTCGGCTTCGAGTTCGAGCGGTCCTATTTCGCGGAGAAAGCCGTCATCCAGCCCGGCACCGAGGGGCTGATGTACACCGGCAACGAGAAGGTCTGGCCGTACCTCACCGAGGCGACGCCCGCCCCGCGCGGTCACAAAGTGCCGGTGCCCGGCGACACCGACGGCGCCAGGCTGGTGATGGACCTGCTCCGCGACCGGGTGGCGGAGGCAGGTGCCGAGGTGCGCTACGAGACCGGCGCGACCAACCTGATCACCACGTCGTCCGGCGATGTCGCGGGGGTGGCGTGGCGGTCCTTTCAGGACACCGGGGTGGTGCGTGCCGCCGCGGTGGTGATCGCCGCTGGCGGGTTCGTGATGAACGCCGACATGGTCGCCGAGCACACCCCCGCACTCGGGGCGAAACTGTTCACTCTGGGATCGACGTACGACGACGGGCTGGGCATCCGGCTCGGTCTTTCGGCAGGGGCCGAGCTGGAGTGCATGGCCGAGCCCTTCATCACCGCCCCGTTCTATCCGCCATCGGGTCTGGTCAAGGGCTTGATCGTGAATAAGGAGGGCCGCAGGTTCGTCGCGGAGGACAGCTATCACGCGCGCACGTCGTACCACGTCTTGCACCAGCCGGACGCCACCGCGTACCTCATCGTGGACAGCGAGCACGCCGAGCACCCGTCGATGTCGCTGGTGCCGTTCGTCGACGGGTGGGAGACGGTGGCGGACATGGCGGGCGGGCTCGGGCTGCCTGAGAAGACGCTGGTGGCGACCCTCGCGCGGTACAACGACAACGCCACGCGCGGGGAGGACCCGGACTTCCACAAGCACCCCGACTGGCTGGCACCGCAGGACACCGGGCCATGGGCGGCCTACGACCTGAGCCTGGGCAAGGCGCTCTACGCCGGGTTCACCCTCGGTGGGATGAGCACCACCGCCGATGCGCAGGTGCGACGGCCGGACGGCTCGGTCATCGGCGGGCTCTATGCGGCCGGTGCCTGCGCGTCCAACATCGCCCAGGACGGGCAGGGCTATTGCTCAGGACTTCAGCTCGGCGAGGGCTCGTTCTTCGGAAGGCGGGCCGGGCAGCACGCGGCCGCGCTGGCCAGAAGCGCTCGTGGCTGAACCACGCCCGGGTGTGCCGGGCACGCGCGGTTACGATCAATGTCATGGATCCGGTTCGCCGTATCGTGGGTGGCCGTAGGGCGGACACCGTCCAGCGGCTGCTCGACGCCGCCCTCGAGGAGATCCGTGCGGTCGAGTACACCGACCTGTCGGTGCGTTCGGTCGCGCGCCGTGCTGACGTCTCACCCGCGACCGCCTACACCTACTTCTCGTCGAAGGACCACCTGGTCAGCTCCGTGGTGTGGCGCGACATCCAGGAGGCGACGTCGTCCTTCACCGACGACACCGGCCTACACGAGATGGTCCGGCGGATCACCGACGTTTTCAAGGACGAACCGGAGCTCAGCCGTGCCTGCACCTCCGCGCTACTCGGCGACGACCCTGAGGTCGCACGGCTGCGGGACCAGATCGGTACCGAGCTGGCCACATCACTGACCCGTTCGCTCGGCTCCCTGCCACCCACCGCGGCGAACTCGGTGACGATGGCGTTCGTCGGCGGCCTGGTGCTGTCCGGCATGGGCTACTTCCCGTTCGACGAGGTCGCTGATCGCCTTACCGAGATGGTGCGACAGTTCGAGCCAGCGCCAAGGCGGCGCCGGAGCACCAAGGGCTGAGGCCCGGCGGAGACCCTGGATCACCTCCGGGATGCGGCGAAGCATTGGTGGGCCTAACGTGTCGCCATGCGAACCGCCCCGTGAATGTCGACGGCCCGGAAATCACCATCGCCGGAGTGCGTTTCCGCAGTTCACAGGCTTCTCAGTGCTAGCGGTCCACTGCCGCGGCCGCGGTAGGGTTGTTTGCTGGGCGGGATGCCGCGCCAGCGGATGTAGGCGTGGGTGAAGCTGGCGGTTTCGGAGTAGCCGAGCTGGCGGGCGGCTTCTTCGACGGTGAGGCCGTTGTGCAGGAGTTCGACGGCGAGGGTTTCGCGGAGTTCGTCGACCAGAGCGCGGTACGTGGTGCCTTCGGTGGCCAGGCGCCGGTGCAGGGTTCGTTCGGTGATGGCGAGTTCGGCGGCGACGGTGGTCATGGACGGGATGTCGGCGGGGTTTCGCAGGAGGCGGCTGCGGACCTGGCCAGCGATGCCGGAGCGCTCGCGGCGGCGGTCGAGCAGTTCCTGGCATTGCCGGGCGCAGGCTGCGGCGGTGTGCGGGTCGGCGGCGGGCATGGGTTGGTCGAGTAGCTTGCGCGGGACGGTGACGGCGTTGCGTGCGGCGTCGAAGGTGATGGTGGCGGCGAGGTGCGGGAGCAGGGCGGCCGGTTCGGGCATGCGCAGCTCGATCCGGGCGGGGACGCTGAACAGATCCCGGCCGTAGAGCAGCGGGAGCATCTGGGCCATCGCGGAGAGGTCGCGTTCGAGCAGGAACCGGCGCACGTCGGGCGGGATCTCGGTGTCGTCGAGCAGCAGGACGGCGTCTGTGCCGGACTCGTGCAGGCTGATGGTCACGAAGGCCGAGCTGAGCGAGATGTAGCGCAGGCCGACGGTGACCGCGTCGCGGACGGTGGGGCTGGCCAGCAGGGCGTAGCCGAGGATGCCGACGTTGGCGAGGTTGTAGCGCAGCCCGGTTTCGACGCCGAGCCCGGGCTGGTTTCCGGCGGCGACGAGCAGATTGCGGGCGATGGTCAGTTCCTGGTCGGCCTGTATCTCGGTGTCCGGGTCGGCCAGCGCTTGGGTGGTCAGGCCGGTGCCGGTCAGGCAGCGGGCGGGGTCGATGTCGTGGGCTGCGGCGGTGTCGAGCAGGTGGCGGCTGGCCACCGGCGAGCGGGGGTAGTCCCAGCTCGGGCGTGCGGGGGCCGCGTCGACGGGCATGTGTCTGAAAGTATCAAATCTGGGTCTGGATCGCTCATTCTCGCCGCGGGCCGTTCGGCTTAGCCTCGGGTGATGGTTCCCAGTACGCGCACACCCTCGGTCGCGATCGTCGGCGCCGGGATGTCCGGCCTGTGCATGGCGATCAAGCTGCAGCAGGCCGGCATCACCGACATCACGATCTACGAGAAGGCCGACGACGTCGGCGGCACCTGGCGGGATAACACCTATCCCGGGCTGTCCTGCGACATTCCGTCGCGCTTCTACCAGTACACCTTCGCCATGAAGCCGGACTGGTCGAGGTTCTTCTCCCCGGGTGGCGAGATCCACGAGTACTTCTCCGGGGTCGCTGACACGCACGGGTTGCGCGAGCGGATCCGGTTCGGCACCGAGGTCCTCGGCGCGGAGTTCGTCGACGACCGGTGGCGGGTACGCACCAGCGACGGCCGGACCTCCGAGGTGGACTTCCTGATCTCGGCGACCGGGATCCTGCACCATCCCCGTTACCCGGACATCGAGGGCCTGGACTCCTTCGGCGGCGCGGTGTTCCACTCTGCCCGCTGGGACCACGACGTCGAGCTGGCGGGCAAGCGCGTCGCGGTGATCGGCACCGGGTCGACCGGGGTGCAGATCGTTTGCGGGCTGGCCGACACCGCGGGGCGGGTCGACATGTTCCAGCGGTCGGCGCAGTGGATCATGCCGTTCCCGAACCAGCGGTACTCGCGCGCCGCCAAGGCCGCGCACCGTAGGTTCCCGCGGCTCGACGAGCTCACCTACCGGACTTACATGAAGACGTTCGAGTTCTTCGCCCGCGCGCTGGTCAAGCCGGGCTGGCGGCGTCGGCTCATCGGCGCGATCTGCCGGGCGAACCTGCGGACCGTGCGCGACCCCGAACTGCGCCGCGCGCTGACCCCGGACTACCAGCCGATGTGCAAGCGGCTGGTCATCTCCAGCCGCTTCTTCCGGGCCATCCAGCAGGACAACGTGGAGCTGGTCACCGAGGGGATCGACCACGTCGAACCGCGCGGCATCGTCACCGCCGACGGCGTGCTGCACGAACTGGACGTCATCGCGCTGGCCACCGGGTTCGACGCGCACGCGTTCATGCGGCCGATGAACCTGACCGGCCGCGACGGCGTCACGCTCGAGGACGCCTGGCAGGACGGCCCGCGCGCGCACCTGACGGTGGCGCTGCCCGGGTTCCCCAACTTCTTCATGCTGATGGGCCCGCACAGCCCGGTCGGCAACTACTCGCTGACCACGATCGCGGAGAACCAGGCCGAGCACATCCTGGGCTGGATCCGCCGCTGGCAGAGCGACCAGTTCGACAGCGTCGCCCCCACCCAGCAGGCCACCGACACCTTCAACGCCGAGATGCGCGCGGCGATGCCGGACACGGTCTGGGCGACCGGCTGCACCAGCTGGTACCTGGGTAAGGACGGCAACCCCGAGCTCTGGCCCTGGACGCCGGACAAGCACCGGCACGCCCTCGCTGAGCCGAACCTGGCTGAGTACGACCTGCGCGTCGGCAACCGCGTGGCGACCGAGCCGGCCGTGCGATGAGACGGCCCGTGTCCCGCGTGCTGGTGCGGCGCCTCGTCCGGGCGGCGTGCCGGTGAGCGTTCGCGCCGAGTGACTGGCCGACCCGGCGGCACCGCCTCGAGGTGATCATCGCCCAGCCAAAGCCCCGCGCTGTGTCGCTGCGGCACTGCCGGCTCGGCGGCGTGACGTCGACTGGCGCGACGTGATGGTCGGCGCGGAACCGGTCGACCCGGTGCCGGTCGCCGCCACCGACCCGTTGTACGTGCTCTACACCTCGGGCACCACCGGCAAGCCCAAGGGCATCGTGCGCGACAACGGCGGCCACGCGGTCGCGCTGCTGTGGAGCATGCGCAACGTCTACGACGTGCAACCCGGCGACGTGTACTGGGCGGCGTCCGACGTCGGCTGGGTCGTCGGGCACTCCTACATCGTGTACGGCCCGCTGCTGCTCGGCGCCACCACCGTGCTGTACGAGGGCAAACCGGTCGGCACCCCGGACCCCGGTGCGTTCTGGCGGGTCATCGCCGAGCACCGGGTGAAGGCCCTGTTCACGGCGCCGACGGCGTTCCGCGCCATCAAGAAGGAAGACCCCGACGCGACCTACCTGGGCAAGTACGACGTGAGCTCGCTGAAGCACCTGTTCCTGGCCGGCGAGCGCCTGGACCCGGACACCTACCAGTGGGCGGCCGAGAAGCTGGGCATCCCGGTGATCGACCACTGGTGGCAGACCGAGACCGGCTGGGCGATCGCCGCGAACCCGATGGGCCTGCAGCCGCTGCCGGTCAAACCCGGATCGCCGACGGTGCCGATGCCCGGCTACGACGTGCGCGTCCTGGCCCCGGACGGTGGGGAGTGCGGGCCGGACGAAGAGGGCGCGATCTGCGTGAAGCTGCCGCTGCCACCGGGAACCCTGCCCACGCTGTGGGGCGACGACGAGCGCTACGTCGCCTCCTACCTGACGGACTTCCCCGGGCACTACCTCACCGGCGACGGCGGCTACCTCGACGAGGACGGCTACCTGTTCGTCATGGGCCGCACCGACGACGTCATCAACGTCGCCGGCCACCGGCTGTCCACCGGCTCGATCGAGGCCGCGCTGTCCGGACACCCCGCGGCTGCCGAGTGTGCCGTCGTCGGGGTGGCCGACCCGCTCAAGGGGCAGGTGTCGCGCGGGTTCGTCGTCCTCAAGGCCGGGGTCGACGTCGACCCGCAGCGGCTGCGCGCCGAGCTGGTGCATTTGGTGCGGGGTCAGGTTGGCCCGGTGGCCGCGGTCAAGCAAGTCGACATCGTCGCCGGGCTGCCGAAGACCCGCTCCGGCAAGACCATGCGCGGCATCGCCGACGGCCGCGACGAGCCCGTGCCCTCCACCATCGAGGACCCCGCCGTGCTCGACCGGCTGCGCCCGATCCTGCGACCCTGAGCCAGCCGTGTCCGGAAGTATCAAATACCGGTCCGATGCGCTCATTATCCCTGGTCACGGCGCTACCTAGCCTAGATGCATGACTCTTGGACTCTCGTTGAACTCCCCGTCGTTCGAGGTAGCCGGCCGGGTTGTGGTGATCACCGGCGCGGGTAACGGCATCGGCGCGGAGACCGCCCGGCAGCTGGTCGCCCGCGGTGCGTCAGTGGCTCTGCTGGACCGCGACGAAGCCGCGGTCAAACAGCTGGCCGACGAGCTGGGTGAGGCAGCCGAAGGAATCGCCGTCGATGTCACGCGTTCCAGCCGCGTCTACGCCCGCGCTGGGTGGCTGTGCTGCTGGCGCTGCGGACCCCGATCGCGCTCGCCGACCCGCTGGTCGTGCGGCTGCCGAAAGTGCGCGCGGCCATCCAGCAGGCGAGCAAACCCCGGCAGAGCGACAATGACCGAGGCGGCAAGGGAAATTCCCCTGCAAACACCCCGTAGTACACGATTCGCCGCACGGGCGGCGGGTTTGCGCTGACCGCCTCGCTCGCCACCGTCGTGGCACCGGCCAGCGCGGACCCGTCGTTCTACACCCGCCGGCGCAGCTGCTCGCGGGCAGCAACGGCGACGTTATCCGGCACGAGCCGATGCTGGCCTTCATCGGTCTCGGCGGCCTCACCGCGAAGGCGCAGTGGATCATGTATCTCAGCCGGGACGGCCGCAACCGGCGCGGCGCCGTCACCGGCGCGGTGCTGGCCCCGACCCTGCCGTGGGCGGCTCCCGGCCAGCGTCCGATCATCGGCTATGCCGCCGGCACCCAGGGCATGGGCGACCAGTGCGCCCCGTCGCGGCAACTCTCCGAGGGCCTGGAGTACGAGACGCCCAAAGTCCTGCCGCTGCTGCTGGACGGCTACGGCGTCGTGCTGACCGACTACGAAGGGCTCGGCACCCCGGGCACCCACTCCTACCTGCAGCGAGCTCCCCAAGCACACGCCGTGCTCGACTCCATCCGCCCAGCCCAGCGGCTCCCCGCGGCGAACCTGCCGGACAACGGCCCGGTCTGCATCACCAGGTTCTCCCAGGGCGGTGGTGCCGCCGCCGCGGCCGCGGAACTGCAGCCCACCTACGCCGGCGAACTCAAGCTCAAAGGCGGCTACGCAGGTGGCGCGCCCGCCGATCTCGTCGCCCTGCTCGCCAAGGCGAACGGTCGCTGGGCCTCCGGCCTGGCTGGCGGCTACTTCATCAAGGGCCTGGACGACTTCTACCCCAGACTGCAGGTCCAGGACCTGCTCAACGACGCCGGTAGACAGGTGGCCGAGCAGACGAACGACGAATGCGTGCCCGAGACCGCTGTGCGGCACAGGTTTCTGCGGCACGAAACCCTCACCAAGGACGGTCGGTCATTGGCCGAGCACCTGGCCGAGCAACCGTACAAAGCCGTCATGGACCAGCAGGTGGTCGGTAATCGCAAACCCACCGCGCCGGTGCTGGTGATGCAGAGCCCCAATGACGAACTCGTGCCCTACCAGCCGGCCCGGCAGATGGCCCGCAAGTGGTGCGACCAAGGCGCCAACGTCCTCTTCCAAGACCTACTGGCCCCGGAGCACGGCCTCGCCCTGCGCGAAGGAGCCACCCGGGTCAGGCCGTGGTTCCGCGACCAGCTTCACCGGCGTACCCCAAACCGGCAACTGCGCCAGCGTCTGAACTTCTGAAATCGTAACTTTCGCCATAGGCGACACGAAGGGAACAAAAGTATATAGCCACTCGCGCGAATGCGGAGGTCCCGCCCATGGCCGCCACGAAGCTCAGGTCACTGATCGTTCTGGCCAGTGCGGCGGCGCTGGTCATCACCGTGCCCACGTTGGCGACGGCGCAGCCGGGCGGGGGCGCGGGCGACGGCGACTACGAGATCGCTCTGAAGTCGCGGACGTTCACCCCGAGCCCTGGCATCGACGAACAGGGGATACGGCAGGGCAAGGGCCCGCGCGACGACGTGCACTTCTACGCACAGTTCACCGATCTGCCGAACGCGCCGCGACGCGCCGAGATCGCCGGCCAAGGCGTCGATCTCCTCGACTACGTCGTCGGTAACACCTACATCGCGGTGTCCTCGGTGTCCGATCTGGACACACTCAGGGAGCTTGATGACCTGCGCTGGGCGGGGCCGATCGCCGAGGACGACAAGATCAGCCCCGCGCTGCGGCGCGGTGAGATCGGCAAGTGGGCGCAAGCGGGCAAGGGACGCATCCTCATCAGCGCCCAAGGTCACGCGGACATCGGCTCCGATGAGATAAGTGCGCTGGTAGAGCGGGGCAACGGCGAAGTCGTGAGCGAGACCGAGGCCACCCGATCCGTGATCGCCATCGTGGCTCCAGGACAGGTCCGGGAGCTGTCCAAGGCCGACCCGATCCAGTACCTCGCCGTCGTCGAACCCAGGCTGGAAGGCCAGGTCGACATGTCCGGGCCAACCTCGGCGTGGACACCGTCTGGGCCGCGCCCTACAACCTCGACGGCACCGGAGTGACCGCGCTGGTGTACGACACCGGCATCGCCGACACCGCCCACCCCGACTTCGCCGGCCGCGTCGCCGAGGACAACGGGATGCCCATCAGCAGCCACGCGACCCACGTGTCGGGCATCCTGCTGGGCGACGGGTCCAACAGCAACGGCAACGACAGCAACGGCACCGCGAACAACGGCACGGCTAACCAGTGGGCGGGCATGGCACCGGGCGCCCAGCTGCGAACCTATGGCCGAACCGCCAGCAGCGACACCTGGTACAACGACACGAGCACGATCCAGGCCGACTTCACTACGGCGCTGACCAACGGCGCCGACCTGGTGAACATGTCACTCGGCAACAACGTTGTCCTCAACGGGTTCCCCTGCGCCCAACTCGGCGACTACACCGACACCTCGATCCTGCTCGACGACATCGCCGGAGGCTCGATCAACGCGCAGCAACTGATCTACTTCCAGGCGGCGGGCAACGAACGGCAGAACCCGGCGACGTGCGGCAACAGCAGCACCATCTCGTCGCCTGCCACCGCGAAGAACCCGATCGTGGTCGGAGCGATCAACTCCGACGACGACAGCATGACCGGCTTCTCGAGCTGGGGACCGACCGACGACGGCAGGCTCAAGCCGGATGTCGTGGCGCCCGGTTGCTCGACCACGGCGGCGCAGGTCACCGCGACGGAGTGGTCGGCGACGAGGTCGGGGTGGTACGGCCCCAAGTGCGGTACGAGCATGGCCTCCCCGGCCGCCGCGGGCGCCACGGCGCTCCTGGTCGAGCAGTGGAAGGACCAGTACGGGGCGACCAGCAGGCCGGTGAGCCACATCGTCAAGGCAGTGCTGGCGCACACCGCCCGTGACCTGGGCAACGCCGGGCCGGACTACCAGTTCGGGTGGGGCGCGGTGGAGATCCAGGGCGCCGTGGACGTGGTGATCGATCACGTGACCAATCCCCGCATCCACGTCAACACCATCGACCAAGGCGACCAGCGGAACTGGACGTTCAACTCCGACGGTGCGGAGGACGTCAAGGTGACGTTGGCGTGGAACGACCCGTCGGCCACCCGCCTCGCGACGAGCACGCTGATCAACGATCTCGATCTGCGGCTGATCGGGCCGGACGGCGTCGAGCGGACACCCTTCGTGCTCGACCCGAACAATCCCAACAACGCCGCGACCACCGGCAATGACAACACCAACAACGTCGAGATGGTGGTCGCCGATGCGGCGGAGGGCACGTGGACCGTGCGCGTGGCCGGGACCGCCGTGCCACAGGGTCCGCAGGAGTTCACCGTCATCACGCTCGAGGCGGCGGTGGAGAACCGGCCGCCGAGTGCGGACGCGGGTGGGCCGTATGAGACCAACGAGGGCGTTGACGTGCAGGTCGACGCCGACGAATCGTCCGACCCCGATGGTGACGCGCTCACCTACGCGTGGGACCTGGACAACGACGGCCAGTTCGACGACGCCACCGGCCAGACGGCGACGTTCGACCGCGTCGGCTTCCGTGGCACTTACGACATCGCCGTGAAGGTGACCGATGCCAAGGGTGCGTTCGACGTCGAGGGCACGACGGTGCAGGTGAACAACGTCGCGCCGAGCGTCACCGGCCTGGTGACGAACTCGCCGATCGACGAAGGCGAGGAGCTGACCATCTCCGGCCTCGCCTCCGATCCGGGCTGGCTCACCGACCTCACGGTGACCGTGGATTGGGGCGATCCCGAGTTCGCCGACGAGGTCCTGACCGGTCCGGAGGAGAACAACCGGCCGGACGCGACCGTGCAGTTCTCCGGTGGCAACGTCTACGGCGACAACGGCACGTTCACCGTGACCGTCTGCGCTGACGACGGGCTGGCGGAGACCTGCGGGACAACCGACGTCGTGGTCGGCAACGTCGACCCGACACCGGTGATCGACCTCGGCAATACCGTCGACATCAATGGCACACCGACGTTGTTCGCGCAGATCGGTGAGCTCTTCGAGGTCAGCGGCAACGCCACCGACCCGGGTAGCGACGACCTGACGCTGTCCTGGCTGTGGGGCGACGCAGCGGTGACGTCGACCAGCTACCTGGTGAACCCGCCGGATCCGGATCCCGCGGTGAGCCCCAGCGTGCAACCACGGGATGTGGATGACGCCCAGTCGCACGTCTACACGGACGCCTGCCTGTACACATTGGTATTCACGGCCGTCGACGATGACGGGGGCGCGGGCTCCGACGAGGTGACCGTGGTGATCGTCGGCGCGGCGGAGCTCATCCGGTCGGCGGGATACTGGTTCGCGATCTACTTCGGCCTCGGTACCGGCGAGTTCACGCCGGAAACCTTGCAGTGCTACCTCGACATCGCCGGCCACATGAGTCAGGTGTTCAACGAGGTGGTCGACGCATCGACGGTCGACAAGGCCGCTGCGGTGCTGGATCCGAGCAGCAGCTCGGGCGATATCGTCTCGCAGCTCGACCGGCAGCTGCTGGCCGCGTGGCTGAACTTCGCCAACGGCGCGGTCGGCTACGACGAGATGGTCGACACCGACGGCAAGAAGGGTGCTGACACCAAGTTCTCCGAGGCGCTGACCGAGGCCGAGGCCGTGCGGCTCGATCCGACGTCGACCAAGGCGCAGATGGAGAATCAGAAGAACATCCTGGAACACATCAACCTGATGGATCAGTAGCACGAGGGAGGACGGGGGCGCCAGCCGGTGATTTAACCGGCTGGCGCCCCCGTTTGCCGTGCAACCCCGGGGCACTCGGGCACCGTCTGGAGGTAGGACGCTCGGGAGGCCTTCATGCGCAGCCGGCGAACCACGGCACTTCTCGCTGCGACGGTGCTGTTCAGCGCAGTTGCCGCGTGCGGTCAGGCTGAGCCGGGCACTGGCCCGACCGAGGGCCAGCGTCCTCCGTCGACCGAGCAGTCTGCCAGAGCCGCATCGGGATCGGGCATAGAGCAAACCATCGACCGAATGCGCGCGTTCGCCGGCAGCTTCGGTGACGTGGCGGCTGTCGACGGCCAGAACGATAACATTGGCATCATGTCGAGCCCGTCGGCAACCTTGGCGGGATTCTCTGAGCTCGCACCCGGCAAGCTCGATGATCCTCAACTACGTCGCACAGCACAGTCTCGGCCTGCCGAAATCCTACTGAGCGCACCGCGATCACCGACCAGTGGCATCTGGTCATCCGAGGTGCCATGGTTGTTCTATGGCGGCGCGAATCGTGGGCAACCTGCCAGCTGAACTGACCAGCTTCGTTGGACGCCGACGCGAGATGACGAAGGCGAAAAAGCTGCTGTCGGCGTCGCGCATCGTGACCCTTACCGGGCCGGGTGGTGTCGGTAAGACCCGCCTGGCGTTGCAGGTGGCCGAACAGGCTCACCGCGCCTTTCCGGACGGTGTGTGGCTAGTCGAGTTTGCAGCCGTCAACAACGGTGAGCTCATCGCGCAGAATGTGGCCCACGTTCTCGGACTGCGCGACGAGTCGACCGAACCACTTGATCGCCTCACCGAGTACCTCAGGAACAAGAAGCTTCTCCTCGTCGCCGACAACTGCGAACACGTCGTCGACCCGTGCGCCGTGCTGCTGGGCAAGGTCCTCGCCGCGGCCGGCGAGGTGCGTGTCCTGGCCACCAGCCGCCACGTACTGGGAATCGAGGGCGAGCAGGCCCTGTCCGTGTCTCCGCTCCCCGTTCCCGGCACAGTCAGCCCGCTCGTGGGCGACGCATCGGGCAGCTTCGACGCGGTGACGCTGTTCGCCGAACGCGCGGCCGCTGTGGACCCGGACTTCCGGATAACCGACAAGAATCGGGAGACCGTGGCCGCGATCTGCCAGCGGCTGGAAGGCATGCCGCTGGCCCTCGAACTCGCGGCGGTGCGCCTGCGGGCGTTCAGCCCCGAGCAGGTCCTCGCCCGGCTCGACGACGCCCTGAACCTGCTCAGCCAGGGGCGCCGCAACGCGCCCGAGCGTCAGCAAAGTCTGGAAGCCGCGATCGAGTGGAGCTACCAACTGTGCTCGCCGACCGAGCAGCGCCTCTGGGAGCAGTTGTCGGTGTTCTCCGGGGGATTCACCCTGGAGGCCATTGAGGCGATCTGCTCGGCGGATGCGCCGGACGAGCGCATGATCGACGCGGTCGCCGGGTTGGTGGACAAGTCCATCGTGCAACGCCGGAACGGCACCCACGGCCGGTATGCCCGCTACCACATACTGGAGGTGGTCCGGCAGTTCGGCCTGGCCCGGCTTGCCGCGGCCGGGCAGGAGAAGGCCGCGCGCGTCCGTCATCGCGACTACTACTGGTCGCTCGCCGCGCGCGGGATCACCGACTACTGCAGCCCGCGGGACGTCGAATGGTTCCGGCAGGCCAGGCAGGAACACGCCAACCTGCGCATTGCGCTGGACTTCAGCCTGTCCGAACCGGCCGAGACCCCCGTCGCGGTGGAGATAGCGACGCGGCTGCGCCCGTTCTGGGTACACAACGGGCACCTGCTCGAGGGTTACCGGTGGCTCACCAGGGCGTTGCGGGCCGACGCGGCGGAGAACACGTCCCGTGCTCGCGCGTTGTCCGCGTGCAGTTTCCTCGGTGTCTTGTTGTCCGACGTGGATTCGGCCACCTGCCTGCTTGACGAGTGCCGCGCCCTCGCCGAACAACTCGAAGCCACCGATGTGCTCGCGGAGACCGTGTTGCAGTCGGCCTTCCTCGCCTTCTCCGAATCAGACCTGACCCGTGCCCGATCCCTGGCCGAGGAAGCCGCCATCGGCTGTCGCAGGACCGGCAACCTGGGGGTGGCCGCCGAAAGCCTCGCGGTCGCCTCGATGTGCGCGTTCGACCTAGAGGACCCTCGCGCAGGAGAGATCGCCCGCGACTTTCTCGCCATGACCGAGGAGCAAGGCGCTCACCTGCTCAAAGCCCTCGCGCTCTGGTTCGTAGGGCTCGACCACTGGCGGAACGCAGACCACACCGCCGCCACGACGTGCATGCGGGAGGCCATCGAGCTGTACGCCCACTTCGAGCAGCCTGTTCTCATCGCGACCTGCTTCGACGGTCTCGCCTGGGTGGCGGTGAGCATGGCTGAGCACCGCCACGCGGCCACTCTCATGGGCGCGGCGAACACCATCTGGCAGGCGAGCGGCATGCGCCTGCCGTGGCGCATGGTCCGCTTCGTCGGCGAGGGCATCGAGCACGACGTTCGCGAGCACCTCGGCGATCGGCTGTTCTCCGACACGCACGGTCGAGGCGCCGCCCTCCCCCTGAACGAAGCCATCGACTATGCGCTCGGGAAACGGTCTTCGTCGACCCCGAAGCGTCGGTCGCCATTCGCCAGCGGTGCCCTCACCAACCGTGAAACGGAGATCGCGCGACTGGTCGCCAAGGGACTGGGCAACAAGCAGATCGCCACGGACCTGGTCATCTCCGCCCGCACCGTGGAGACCCATGTCGAGCACATTCTCGTCAAGCTCGGGTTCCACTCCCGCACCCAGATTGCGGCCTGGGTCAGCGAGCATGATGTGCGCGATGCGCATTAGATGGAGGTCGAGCTCTCGGGCCTTGGCGACGGCTTCGGCGCGGTTACGGGCCTGAAGCCTGCCGAAGACCGGGTGGTGACTCGGCCTGGGCTTGCTCGACGCCGACGCGGCGATCGTGGCCGAACCGACCGGATGTCTACCGTCGCTGGCGCAGCTCGGCAACGCCTGGGCCGAGATCAGGATCGTCGGCCGAGCCGCGCACGCCGGACACCCGGAGCATGGAACCGACGCATTCCACGCCGCCCTGGACTACATCGCGCACATCGAACAACTGCTGCAGGACCACAAACAGGACCCCGACTTCCCAGGTCACCCGCGTCTCAACGTCGGCCACTTCGCGATGCCCGGCCACCCGGGCACTGTCCCCGGAGAATGCGTGCTGCGTTGCGACGTGCGCGTCCTGCCCGGCGTGGAGCCCTCCTACGGCCTACCAGACTGGTCACCGGGCTCAGCCAGAAACCGTCGCGCGACCTCCTGCAGCTCCGGCAGGTTCTTCCGGGCGTTCTCCGTCAGCGCATAGATCGACACGATGATCGGCTTCGATGACTCGTCACGCGTGTTGCTCACGAGGCCGTAATCCGCCAGATCATGCAGAGTCTCGGACAGCACGCTCACGCTGATCGGTTTGCCGTCAGCGAGCTCACTCACGGCCTGGCGCAGCTCGTTGAACCGCAGCGGCCCCTCGATCAGTGCGGCGATGACGCGCAGCGCCCACTTGTGGTCGAGGCGGTGCCGGAACTCCTCCAGCACTTCCAGGTCCAGATCGTCTCTGCTCGGCTCGTGGTGCATCGAGGGTTCTCCCCGGTGATCTCGTGTCTGAGGGCAGCATCGGTGTCGCCACACTCGGTAGTAGGACGCCAGCGCGCGGGCCGCGGTTCCCCGCCAGCACCCGGCCAGCCCGCTTCCGAGCGTACGAGATGCCACGAACCCGTTCCTCCGGTAGAACTACTCAACGACCTGCGGGAACTACTCACGGGTCGATGAGTGGTAGTACGTGCAGAGCACCGCCGTGCCCTCGCACGGGAACATCAGACATGGAGAAGTCATCCTGGATCGCACCGTCCACGGCTGCCATGGGCCTGCTCGCGGGGCCTATCCTGACGTCCTGGTCTGAGCGGCTTGCGCGCGTCAACGATAGATCTGCTGCTGGCCCGCGCGGCGGCCGGGTTTCCGCATGGGGCACCGGCCTGGTGTCGGTCTCGACCGCGATCCTGCTGGCGCTGGTGGCCGCCCGGCACGCGGAGAGCCTGGCTCTGGCCGCGTGGGTCTGGCTTGTGCTGACCGGCGTCGTGCTCGCGGTCATCGATATCCGTCACCGCCGGCTGCCCCATCGCATGACTGCCGCCATGGCGGTTGGCGGTTTCCTGCTGCTGGGTGCCACGGCCGCGCTGGAGGGCCGGTGGGACCAGTTCGCGACGGCGCTCCTGGCTGGAGCGGCGGTGCTCGCCGTCGCCACCGCCGTACAGCTGCTGTTCCCCGGTCACACAGGCGGAGGTGACACGATGCTCTACGGAGCGCTCGCGCTCTACCTCGGCTGGTTCGGGCTGGGCGATCTCGTGCTCGGGCTACTGCTCGCAACAACCCTTACAGCGCTGCTCGCCCTCGCCGTCTGGATCCGGCAGCGATCGATGTCGGCGACATTGCCCGCGGGCCCGACGCTGATCGCCGGGACCGTCCTCGCGATCGCCTACGGGAACGGTTTTCCCTGGTGAGCCCGCTTCGGTTGATCGCAGCGGAGGCAGCGTGGTAGATGACGGAAAATCACCGCTCGATCGCCCCGGGCGACAGCGGCCGGCAACATCTGATGGCATGCGGAAAGGTGCGGTGATACGTGCATGGGCGTTGGGAGCCAGCCGCCGCAAGCACGGCGGCACCCCCGCCGGGATGCTCGGTCTAGGGCGTGTCTCCCAAATTTCGCCGGTGAGTTCGTTGATCATCGGTGAATGGTCAGAACTGGTGTGATCAATGACGAGTTGTGGGAGTTGATCGAGCCGGTGCTGCCCTCGGATGTGGGGCGGCGCGGCGCGCGATGGCGAGATCATCGGCAGGTGCTGGAAGCGATCGCGTGGCGCTTCCGTACGGGGTCGCCGTGGCGTGATGTTCCGGC
>WHTY01000050.1 GCA_009377475.1 Actinophytocola sp. | reverse complement strand
CCTCGGCCTCGCCGTCATGGAGGAGATCCAGGTGTCCGGCGGCGTGGTGCGCAACCCGTCGTTCACCGACTACCTCATCCCCACCATTCTCGACATGCCACCCATGCGGGTGGACGTGCTCGAACTCGCCGACCCGAACGCACCGTACGGGGTGCGCGGCGTCGGTGAACCACCGACGATCTCATCGACCCCCGCGATCGTCGCCGCCATCCGGAACGCGACGGGCCTCGACCTCACCCGGGTCCCCGTCCAGCCCCACCACATCACCGGAACCCCGTAGCGGCGCGTCCGCCAGCGACGTTCCGCACCACCTTCGCACGCCCGACTCAGGGAGCGGCCATGTTCGGAAAGTCCGCCACACCAGAAGAATCCGCACAAACACGGCACAAACACCGGGCCAAGCATCCCGTTGACGAGGTGCTGCCCGTACCCAAGATGGCCGTCTACGGCCTGCAACACGTGCT
This sequence comes from Actinophytocola sp., assembly GCA_009377475.1. Lineage (GTDB taxonomy): Bacteria > Actinomycetota > Actinomycetes > Mycobacteriales > Pseudonocardiaceae > Haloechinothrix_A. The sequence goes on along the minus strand of WHTY01000050.1, from coordinate 34,871 downwards.
CACCTTCTACGCGGGCGCCGCGATCGTGCCGCTGCTGGTGGCAGGCGCGCTCGGCATGAACGCGCAACAACTCGGCTTCCTCATCAACGCCAACCTGTTCACCTGCGGCATCGCGACGCTGATCCAGACCATCGGGTTCTGGAAGATCGGGGTGCGATTGCCGGTCGTGCAGGGCACCACCTTCGTCGCGGTAGGGCCGATGATCGCCATCGGGATGTCCCAGGGCGGCGGCGTGCCGGGATTGCTCGAAATCTACGGCGCGGTGATCGTCGCAGGCGTCTTCGCCTTCGTGATCGCGCCGTTCTTCGCCAAGGTGGTCCGGTTCTTCCCGCCGATCGTCACCGGCACGGTCATCACCAGCATCGGGATCGTGCTGCTGCCGGTCGCCGCGCTGGAAGCGGGCGGCGGCAACGCCGATGACCCGGAGTTCGGCAGCCTGACCAACCTCGCGCTCGCGGGCACGACGCTGCTGCTGATCCTGGGCATGTACCGCTTCTTCCGAGGGTTCGCGGCCACCATCGCGGTGCTGCTCGGCCTCATCGCGGGCACCGGGATCGCCGCGCTGGCAGGCAAGGTGGACTTCTCCGGCGTGACCGACGCCTCGTGGGCAGGCGTGATCACGCCGTTCCACTTCGGACTCCCCACCTTCGGCATCGCCGCGATCGCTTCGATGATCATCGTCATGCTGATCACCGCGGTCGAGATGACCGGGGACACGCTCGCGGTGGGCGAGATCGTGCGCAAGAAGGTCGGCCCTGACGGGATCGCCCGCGCCATCCGCAGTGGCGGGCTGTCCACCACGATCGGCGGCGTGCTGAACTCGTTCCCGTACACCAGCTACTCGGCCAACGCCGGGCTGGTGCGGCTGACCGGCGTGCGAAGCCGCTGGGTCGTCGCGGCCGCTGGCGTGTTCATGCTGGTCATCGGCCTTGTGCCCAAGACAGGCGCCGTGGTCGCCGCGATTCCGCATCCGGTGCTCGGCGGTGCGGGGCTGGTGCTGTTCGGCGCGGTCGGCGTCGTCGGCATCCAGATCCTGCGCAGGGCGGAGCTGACCGACCAGCGCAACGTGGTCATCCTGGCCACCAGCCTCGGGCTTGCGCTGATCCCGGTCGCCTTCCCCGACTTCTACGCGCTGCTGCCCGAGGCGTTGCAGATGATCTTCGCGAGCGGCATCACGATGGCGGCGCTGTCGGCGATCATTCTGAACCTGCTGTTCAACGAGCTCCGGCGCAAGCAGGCCGACCCGATCGACGCGATGGCGCCACCGCCGTCGCCGGTGACGCTCGAGCAGGTCAACGCGATGTCGAAGCCGGAGTTCGTCGAGCGGTTCGCCACCGTCTTCCATGGCGGCGAGTGGATCGCCGAACGCGCGGCGGACGAGCGCCCGTTCGACGAGGTGTACGCCCTGCGGCGTGCGCTGCACAGCGCGTTGTTCGACGCGAACGTCGACCAGCAGCTGCGCCTCATCCGCTCGTACCAGGACCTTGCGGGGCCGGAGCTCGACGAGAAGCTGCTCGGGCCGGAGTCGCTGCGGGACAGGTGCGCGGGTGGTCTCGACAAGCTCGAGTCCGATGAGGACGAGCGGTTGCGTGAGATCAACGCGGCCTACCGGGAGAAGTTCGGCTTCCCGCTTGTGATCTGCGTTCGGGGCAGCACCAAGGAAGCGGTGCTGGCAACGGCGGAGTCCCGCGTGCTCAACTCCCCGGCGCAGGAGATGGCGACCGCGCTGGTCGAGATCGCCAAGATCGCCAACCAGCGGCTTGCCGAGCTGGTCGACGACCCGTCATTCAAGGCCGAGAAACCACCGGTCTCGGCGTGACACCGGTGGTCAGCTGCCGGCAGGCGCACCCGGCCCCTGTCGGCAGCCGACCACCCTGGACGAGCAAGAAAGTGACACCATGACACAGACAACTCCCCACGACACCGCCGAGACGTCCTGGCTCAGCTTCGCCGTGCGGCTGGCACGTGAGAACGTCGCCGCAGGCGGCGGGCCGTTCGGCGCGCTGATCGTCCGCGACGGACAGTTGGTGGCGACCGGCACCAACCGGGTCACCCTCGACAACGACCCGACGGCGCACGCCGAGGTGGTGGCCATCCGGGACGCCTGCCGCAAGCTCGCGACGTTCGACCTCACCGGCTGCGAGCTGGTCAGCTCCTGCGAGCCGTGCCCGCTGTGCCTGTCGGCCTCGCTGTGGGCGCGGCTGGACCGCGTCGTCTACACCGCCGACCGCTTCGACGCGGCGAAGGCGGGGTTTGACGACCTCGCGTTCTACGACCTGCTCGACCGGCCGCGCGCCGACTGGCCCATGCCGGTGCGCGCGATGGCGGTGCCGGAGGGCACGTCGCCGTTCGAGGCCTGGCTCGCCAACGCCGACCGGGTGGCGTACTGACCCGGTGAACGACGAACGGCCCGTCCCCTCGATATCGGGGACGGGCCGTTCGCGTCGGTACGGTCAGCGACTCACAGCTCGCCTGCCTTCAGCTGGTCGATGTAGTCCGGGTTGTCCTTCAGCCACTCGTCGACCGACTGCTCGTTCTTGTCGCCGTTGTTCTGGTTGAACATGATCTCTTCCAGCGCGCTGAGCTGCTCGTCGGTCAGCTTGAAGTTCTTGATCCACTCCGCGGCCTGCGGGAACTCCTCGCTGAAGCCCTCCTTGCCGAGGGCGTGGATCTCCTCAGGGTCACCGAGGGCGTTCTTCGGGTCCTCCAGGTCCTTGATCGGGAACGCCGAGTACGCCCAGTGCGGCCGCCACAACGTGACCACGATGTTCTCGCCGCTGTTGGTCGCCGACTTCAGTTCGGCGAGCATCGCGGTCGTCGACGAGGTGACCAGCTTCATGTCGTCAAGGCCGTACTCCGGCATGACCTGCTCCTTGGTGATCCGGGTGAGCCCGGCGCCAGGGTCGATGCCGATGATCTGGTTGTTGAACTCGTCCGCGTTGGCCTTCAGCTCTTCGAGCGAGTCGATCGGCGCGTCCTTGTTCACGGCGATCGTCAGCGGCGCGTTGTCGAACCAGGTGACTAGGTCCTCCATCTTGTCGCCGTACTGCTCCCAGTAGTCCTTGTGGGTTTCCGGCAGCCAGGCGTCGAACGTCACGTCCAGCTGTCCCTGCGAGACACCCGCGTAGGTCGGGCCTGGGTCGGCGGTCTGGTACTCGACCTCGGCACCAGCGTCCTCGAGGATGCGCCCCCACAGGTACGAGGCGGCGATGCCCTCTTCCCAGCCGCTGAACACGCCGATGGTGATGTCCTTGCCCTCCAGGGCCTGCTCGCCATCGCCCCCACCGCCACCACCGGTGCCGTCGCCACCGTCATCACCGCACGCGCTCAGCACAAGTGCTGCCGCGGCGAGACCGGCGACCACGCACGAACCGCGCGCCATTTTCCTGATCCTCATGATGCTCCTCCGTTTGTCGTCATTGCTCGGGAGATGGAGTCAATCCGAAAACTACGAGTCAGCCGCTCTCATCGCATCTTCACCAGACGTGACAGCCCCAAGCCCGACCGCGTACCGAGGGAAGCGGTCACCCTGTCGAGGTAAATCGCGAGGATCACCACGGACAAGCCAGCCTCGGCGCCAAGGCCAATCTCAATACGAGACAGCGCCGACAGCACCTCCTGCCCCAGCCCCGGGGCGCCGACAAACCCGGCCAGCACGACCATCGACAACGCCAGCATGATCACCTGGTTGATGCCCGCCATGATCGTCGGCCGGGCGAGCGGCAACTGGATCTGCCGCAGGATCTTGCCCGGCGGACTGCCGAAGGCGTGGCCCGCCTCGACGACCTCCTGATCGACCTGGCGGATGCCGAGCTCGGTGAGCCGAATGCCGGGCGGCATCGCGAAGACGATCGTGGCGAGCATGCCCGGAACCTCACCAATACCGAAGAAGAAGATGCCCGGAAGCAGATAGACCAGCGGGGGCATGGTCTGCATGAAGTCGAGCACCGGCCGGATGAGGTTGCTGAACACCTGCGAACGAGCCGCCACGATGCCGATGGGAATGGCGAGCACCGTCGCGATGAGTACCGAACCAAGGACGAGAGCGAGCGTCTGCATCGAGCTTTCCCACTGGTCGAGCAGCTGAATCCCGAAGAGCCCTACCGCGCCGCCGATGCCGAACTTCCAACCGCGTGCGAGCAGACCGAGCACCCCGAAGATAGCGATCATCACCAGCACGGGTGGCCAGGTGAAGAGGTCAGCCATCGCTTCGTAGATGCCGGTCAGCACCGACGCGAGGAAGTTGAAAAACGGCGGGAACATGTCTTGCAGCCAGAAGACGAAGCCCTCGACCCACGTGCCGAGCGGGATACGCCAGCCTTCCACCCACTCATCCATGACGGGCCTCCTTGTTCCGGCCCTGCACCGCGTCACTGCTGACCATCGCGTGTAGCAAGTTCCGTTCGTTGACGATGCCAAGCACCCGGTTTTCTCCATCCACCACGGCCAGCGGCAGTGGCCGCTGGTCGGCCAGCGCGAAGATGTCGGCGAGCAACGTGTCCGGCGTAACGGCGGGATACTCGTCGTGACCGACCGAGGCCGGTTCCATCACCGCCGCCGCGGTGAGCACCCGCGTGCGGTCGACGTCCTTGACGAACTCCGCCACGTAGTCGTCGGCGGGTTCGCGCAGAATCTCCGCCGGCGTCCCGGTCTGCACGATACGTCCGGCCCGCATGACGGCGATCCGGTCACCGAGTCGCATCGCCTCGTTGAGGTCGTGCGTGATGAAGACGACTGTCTTGTTCAGCCGCTGCTGCAGGTCGATGAGCTGGTCCTGCATCTCGCGGCGGATCAGCGGGTCGAGCGCGGAGAACGCCTCGTCCATCAACATGATGCCGGTCTCGGCGGCGAGCGCCCGCGCGAGGCCGACACGTTGCTTCATCCCGCCCGAGAGCTGGCTCGGCAACCGGTCACCCCAGCCGGAGAGGCCCACCATCTCCAGCGCTTCCTGCGCCTTCTTGTTGCGGGCCTCCTTGTCGACGCCGCGCACCTTCAGCGCATACCCGGCATTCTCCAGCACGTTCCGGTGCGGCAGCAGCGCGAAGTGCTGGAACACCATGCTCATCTGCTCGGAGCGCAGCTGTCGCAACGACTTGGGGTCCAGCTCGGCGACGTCCTTACCGCCGACGTGGACGTGCCCCGCCGTCGGCAACAGCAGGCCGTTGAGCATGCGAATCAGCGTCGACTTGCCAGAGCCGGACAGTCCCATCACGACGAAGATCTCGCCGGGCTGCACGTCGAGGCTGACGTCGATCACGGCGGGCGTCGCTCCCTTCGCGACGACGTCTTCCGTGCTGGCACCCTCACTCAGCTGGCGAACCACGTCATCAGGGCGCCTGCCGAAAACTTTGTAGAGCCCTTCGGCTCGAATAGCGGCCACGACCACCTCCCGGGGCGGTAGGTTAGACGGATTGAATCGATCATGCCAATCCGCCTCATCGTGGATCTCTCTGACCGTACATCGGCATATCAGAGGATTCGAATCCACGTGTCCAGCACGGGCGATCCGAGCGAAACCGCAACCGCATCGCAACGTCTACGTCGGCGAACGTAGTCAGCGAGCCGCTCGATGGCCGACGCGCGCTCGCCCATTCGCCACCATGCTCGACGCCATGCAAAGCACCAGTGGACACCCACGGACTCACCAAGCGATATAACACTGTTACCGCGGTCGACGCGCTGCGCCTGCGCATCGAACCCGGCGAGCGTTGATGATCAACTTCCTGCGCCGTGTGACCAACGGAACCGGACGAAAAGGACGTCGCGTGGTCACAGCGCGCGGGTAGTTGATCGACTTCGACCAGGCGCGTCCAACCGGCACCGTCGGCTAACCTGGGGAACCGGCAGATCGCGACCCCAGCTGATTGTCGGTGGTTGATGCGAACATGTGTTCGTGTCAGTCCGGTCCGAGGCGACGATCATGCACGCCGACCTGGACGCGTTCTTCGCGTCGGTCGAGCAGCGCGACGACCCCACGTTGCGGGGACGTCCGGTGCTGGTCGGCAGCGGGGTCGTGCTCGCGGCGAGCTACGAAGCGCGGGCGTACGGCGTGCGTGGCGCGATGGGCGGGGCGCAGGCGCGGCGGCTCTGCCCGCACGCCGTGATCGTGCCGCCCAGGATGTCGGCGTACGCCGAGGCGAGCAAGGCGGTGTTCGACGTCTTCGAGCGCACTAGCCCGCACGTCGAGGGCTTGTCGATCGATGAGGCGTTCCTTGAAGTGTCCGGGTTGCGGAACATCGCGGGCAGCCCGGCCGACATCGCCGCGCGGCTGCGGCGCGAGGTGTGGGAACGGGTTGGGCTGCCGATCACGGTGGGCGTAGCGCGCACGAAGTTCCTGGCGAAGGTGGCCAGCGGTGTGGCCAAGCCGGACGGTCTGTTGGTGGTCGAGCCGGACGCCGAGATGGCGTTCCTGCATCCGCTGCCGGTCGGCAAGCTGTGGGGGGTCGGGCCGGTGACCGAGGCGAAGCTGCGCGACCGGGGGATGCACACCGTCGGGGACGTCGCCCGATACAGCGAGGACACGCTGACGTCGCTGCTCGGCGCGGCGATGGGACGACACCTGCACCGGCTGGCACACAACCAGGACCCTCGCCCGGTGCGGCGGCGCAAGCGACGTGGGTCGATCGGGGCGCAACGGGCGCTGGGGAGGGCACTCAAGACGTCCGACGACATCGACGCCGCGCTGACCGGACTGGTGGAGCGGGTGTGTCGCCGGATGCGCCGGGCGGATCGGCTCGGTCGCACGGTGGTGCTGCGGTTGCGGTTCGACGACTACACCCGCGCGAGCCGCTCGCACACCCTGGCCGCACCGACCGCCCGGACGTCGCTGGTGCTGGCGACAGCGCGCCATCTGCTGCGGGAGGCGATGCCGCGCATCGACCAGCAGGGGCTGACGCTGATCGGGGTGGCGGTGGCCAACCTCAGCGACGAGGCGTCCGCACAGTTGGAGCTGCCGCTCTGGACGGAGTCCGGCACGCGGAGCGGCGCGGCGAGGCGGGCTGATTCCCGGGGCCGCGCCAACGCCCGCGTGCAGATCGACCTCGATCCCGTGCTGGACGACGTCCGCGAGCGCTTCGGCACCGAGGCCATCACCCGAGGCACCCTGCTCGGCCGCTCCCCCGGCGTCGCCATGCCGACCCTGCCGGACTGACCGACGCCGCGCCGTGGTGGTCACTGGCCCGTGCCGAAGGTGCCCTTCGGTACACAATGTGTGCCGAAGGGCACCTTCGGCACACTGGTCGCCGCGTACGTCGCCGCCCGCTTCGCCAGGATTATTGCACGATTCGCGCCCGATTCGACGTCGTTTGCCCGGTTCTCGCGACCATTCCCCTGGCGAAGCGGAGGCCGCACCAGGCGCGTGGGCGTGTTTCAGTCCAGCAGCGCGTCGACGAACGCCCCTGGCTCGAATGGCGCGAGGTCGTCCGGGCCCTCGCCGAGACCAACGAGCTTGACCGGAACCCCCAGCTCCCGCTGCACCTGGAACACGATGCCGCCCTTGGCGGTGCCGTCGAGCTTGGTCAGCACGATGCCGGTGACGTCAACGACCTCGCCGAACACGCGGGCCTGCATCAAGCCGTTCTGGCCGGTGGTCGCGTCGAGCACCAGCAGCACCTCATCGACGCGGGCCTGCTTCTCCACGACGCGCTTGACCTTGCCGAGTTCGTCCATCAGGCCGGTCTTGGTGTGCAGTCTGCCCGCGGTGTCCACCAGGACGGCGTCCGCCCCGGCGTCGATGCCGCGCTTGACGGCGTCGAACGCGACCGAAGCGGGGTCGGCGCCCTCCTTGCCGCGCACGACCTCCGCGCCGACGCGCTCCGACCAGGTCTGCAGCTGGTCAGCCGCCGCCGCACGGAAGGTGTCCGCCGCGCCGAGCACGACCTTGTGGTCCTGGCCCACGAGCACGCGGGCGAGCTTGCCGGTCGTGGTGGTCTTGCCGGTGCCGTTGACGCCAGCGACCAGGACGACGGCGGGGCGTTTGCTGCCGTCGACCTCGTGCGGCAGCGCACGCACCGACCGCTCCAGCTCCGGGTGCAGCGCCTTGACCAGCACGTCCCGCAGCACCGTACGCGCCTGCTCGGACGACCTCACACCGCGCGTGTGTAGCTCCTCGCGCAACTGCGTGACGATCTCGGTCGTCGTCGCCGCGCCGAGGTCGGCGACGAGCAGGGTGTCCTCGACTTCTTCCCAGGAGTCCTCATCGAGGTCGCCAGCGCCGAGCAGCCCGACGAGGCTCTGCCCGAACGCCGACCGCGACTTCGACAGTTGGCCGCGCAGCCGCGCCAGCCTGCCCGACGGCGGTTCGATCTCATCCAGCGGCTCGGGGGTGTCCTGCGGTGTGGGGTCCGGCTCAGCCAGGCTGTCGGCAGGACGTTCGGTTTCCGGAGCCTCGCCAAAGCGTTCGGCGGCACGGTCGACGTCTTCGGCAGTCGGTTGCTCTGGTGCGCTCTCGGTGTCGGCGCGCTGCTCGGCAGGCAGCGTGACGTCGACGATGCCGCGGCGCGCCGAGTCGCGGGGCACGGCGGCGTCGTCCCCAACGCCGGGCTCGCCGTCGACCTCGGTGCGCTCCGCGATGGGGTGGTCCGGCGACTGATCGGGCGCAGTGCCGCTCTGCCGTTGCTCGGTGCCGCCAGGTGCCAGCGCGATCCCGCCACCAGCGCTGTAGCCCCGCCCGGACGGGGTACCTCCCTCGTCGGCCCGCCCCTGCTCGCGCAGGCTGATTTTGCGCTTGCGGGCGAGCGTGAATCCCGCAACGAGCGCGACCGTCAGCAGGATGACAGCGACAAGGATGACCCATAACCAGAGGTTGTCCATCACGAAACCATCCTCGCATCCAGCCGGGCACCGGCAGTGCACCCCCGTGTGAGTGACAGCTCGCCTACGCCGGGACGGGCTCCCCGGACCGCAGCCGCTGGGAGATCACCTGCGTGATGCCGTCGCCCGCCATGCTCACGCCGTACAGCGCGTCGGCGATCTCCATCGTCGGCTTCTGGTGGGTGATCACGATGAGCTGCGAGTTGTCCCGCAACTGCTCGAGCAGGCCGATCAGCCGACGCATGTTGGTCTCGTCCAGCGCGGCCTCGACCTCGTCGAGCACGTAGAACGGCGACGGTCGCGCCCGGAAGATCGCCACCAGCATCGCGACCGCGACCAGCGACTTCTCACCACCGGACAGCAGCGACAGCCGCTTGACCTTCTTGCCGGGCGGGCGGGCTTCGACGTCGACGCCGGTGGCGAGCATGTCGCCGGGCTCGGTCAGCACCATCCTGCCCTCGCCGCCGGGGAACAGCGCCGCGAACACGACCTCGAACTCGCGCGCCACGTCCTCGTACGCCTGGGTGAAGACCTCAAGGATCTTGGCGTCGACGTCGGAGATCACCGACAGCAGGTCCTCGCGGGTGGCCTTGAGGTCTTCGAGCTGTGTGGACAGGAACTTGTAGCGTTCCTCGAGCGCGGCGTACTCCTCCAGCGCGAGCGGGTTGACCTTGCCCAACGTCGTGAGGTCACGCTCGGCTCGCTTGAGCCTGCGCTCCTGCTCGCCCCGGTCGTATGGGATCGGCTGCGGTTCGCTGACGTCCTCGCCGCGTTCCTTCGCCGCCTCGTACTCGGCCATCTCGCCGGGGCTGGCTGGCACCGGCTGGTCCGGCCCGTACTCGTTGGCCAGGTCGTCCAGCCCGATGCCGAACTCCTCGGCGATCCTGGTCTCCAACTGCTCCAGCCGCAGCCGCTGCTCGGCGCGCACCACTTCGTCACGGTGCACGGCGTTGGTCAGCTTCTCCAGCTCGGTGGACAGCTCACGCGCCTTCGTGCGTACCTGCGCCAGCGCGTCCTCGCGGGATTGCCGCTGCTGCTGGACCGCGTCACGCTCGGCCGCAGCCCGCCGCAACGACACCTCGATGCGCTCCAGCGCGACCTCGCCGCCCTCGACCACGGCGGCGGCCACCTCGGCGCCGCGTTGCCGGGCGACGCGGGCCTGCTCAGCGCGTTCCCGCGCCTGCCGCTCCGCCTGCGCGGCCCGCAGCAGCGAGTCCGCCCTGCCCGCGATGCCGCGCGCCCGCTCCTCGGACGTCCGCAGCGCCAGCCGCGCGTCCATCTCCTGCTGCCGGACCTCGGTGACAGCGGCGGACGCCTCGTCCCGCGCGGTGGTGTCCGGGTCGTCGTCCACCGGCTGGTCCGAGACAGCGTTGAGGCGTTCCTCAAGCGAGGCGAGCTGTTCCAGCGCGGACTGCCGGCTCGTCTCGACCTTGTCGCGCTGCGTCCGCAGCCGCTCTACCTCGGCCTCCGCCGAACGCGCCGCCTGGCGCAACCGGTCCAGCCGCTCCGCGACCCGCGCTTTGTCGATCTTGGACTCAGAGATCGCCTCGCGGGCCTGGCCGACGTCGTCGCGTCGCGCCTGCTGCTCCGCCCGCGCGCCTTCCAGCTCGGCGGTGATGCGTTCCAGCGACCGCTGCGCCTCGATCAGCCGGTCCTCCGCCTCGTCGACGGCGGCCTGCACCTCGAGCACGCTTTCGCTCCGCGAGGATCCACCGAACGCGAAATGCGTGCCGAGGACATCGCCCTCGCTGGTCACCGCACTGACGTCCGGATAGTCGCGCACCAGCGCCTCGGCGGCGGGCAGATCGGCGACGATCGCCATCTTCGCCAGCGCCACCTCGACGGCCGGCCGCAGCTCCTTCGGCGCGGAGACGACCTCCCGCGCCCACCGCGCGCCGGTCGGCAGCGCGGGCCAGCTCGCCGGATCCACGGCCGTGGTGGCGCTGCCGAGCAGCAGCGACGCCCGGCCGGACTCCTGCTCCTTGAGGTACTTGAGCGCGATCAACGCGTCCTCGCCGCAGCGCACCGCGACGGCGTCCGCGACCGGACCGAGCGCGGCGGCCAGCGCCACCTCGTAGCCGGAGTCCACCGTCAGCAACGCCGCAACGGAGCCGAGCAGGCCGGGCAGTTGCCCCGCGGCGCTCAACAGCTCTCCCGCGCCGTCCTTGCGGGCGAGGCCCATCGACAGCGCGTCGACCCGCGCCTTCTCGCTGGCGATCTCACGCTCGGACGCGCGTTCGGCCTCGACCAGCTCCGCGACCCGCGCCTTGGCGGCGTCGTTGGCGCGCATGGCCTGCTCAAGACGTTCGGTCAGGTCGCTGTCGTCGGTCTCCGGGTCGCCCTCGGCGGCCTTGGCCGCTTCCAGCTCCTCGGTCGCGGTCTCCGCGCGAGCGCCGGCCTCCTCAATGGCGGTGGTGAGGCGGTCGATTTCCTCCGACGTGGCGCCTGTCTTGCTGCGCAGCGCATCGACCTGGCCGGACAGCTTGGCGATGCCCTCACGTCGGTCGGCGACGGCGCGCACGGCGGCCATGTGGGCGCGCTCGGCCTCCTGCGCCTGCCGCTCCAGTTCCTCACGACGTTCGATGACACTGGACAGCGCGGCCCGCGCTTCCTCGACCTCTTCGGCAAGCTCCGCCTCGCGCTCGGCCGCTTCCTCGGCCTCGATCTCCAGTTCCTCGGGGTCCTTGCCGCTGGACGGCATCGGTTCCTCTTCGGAGAGGTGGCGCTGCCGCTCGACGGCGAGCCGCACCGTGCCGCGCAGCCGCTCGGCAAGCGCGGAGAGCTTGTACCAGGTGTCCTGCGCTGCGGCCAGCTTCGGCTGGTCCTCGGCGAGCGCCTCTTCGAGCTCGGTCTGCTGCGCGCTGACCGCCTCGTGCTCCTGCTCGACCTCATCGCGCCGCTGCTTCACGCGCGCCTCGTCGGCCTCGTCCTTGGCGATGGCCTCGCGCTGGGTGACCAGGTCGTCGGCGTAGAGGCGCAGCTTGGCGTCGCGCATCTCGGACTGCACGACCTGCGCTTTACGCGCGATCTCAGCCTGCTTGCCGAGCGGCTTGAGCTGCCTGCGCAGCTCGCCGGTCAGGTCGTTGAGCCGGTCGAGGTTGCCCTGCATCGCGTTGAGCTTGCGCAGCGCCTTTTCCTTGCGCTTGCGGTGCTTGAGCACCCCGGCGGCCTCTTCGATGAAGCCCCTGCGCTCCTCCGGCTTGGACTGCAGGATCTCGGACAGCTGCCCCTGCCCGACGATGACGTGCATCTCCCTGCCGATACCGGAGTCGGACAGCATCTCCTGGATGTCGAGCAGGCGGCAGACGTCGCCGTTGATCTCGTACTCACTGGCGCCGTCTCGGAACATCCGGCGCGTGATGGAGACCTCGGTGTAGTCGATGGGCAGCGCGCCGTCCGAGTTGTCGATGGTCAGCGTGACCTCGGCACGGCCGAGCGGGGAACGGCCGGACGTCCCGGCGAAGATGACGTCCTCCATCTTGCCGCCGCGCAGGTCCTTGGCGCCCTGGGTGCCCATGACCCAGCGCAACGCGTCGAGCACGTTGGACTTCCCGGAGCCGTTGGGGCCGACGACGCAGGTGATGCCTGGTTCGAAGCGCAGCGTCGTCGCCGATGCGAAAGACTTGAACCCCTTCAGCGTCAAGCTCTTCAGATGCACAAGTGACGACCCTTCATTGTCCGCGTCAAGCCACACATCGTACCGGCGGCGCAGTACTGGGTTCGCACTGCTCGGCGTGTGTCAGGCGGCATTCACTCGCAGGAGGGTTTCTCCCGCACCAGCAGTCACAGCGGCCCCGTGAGTCACCCCGGAAACGTCACCGTTGCGTGAAGTCCGGGAGGTTTCCCTTGGGCTCGGACCATCGGTCCACGACCGTCTCCACTCGACCGGGTGTATTTCCAGAGCGTAGCGCGGCCAGCAGTTGCTCGCAGTGATGACGCGGCCCCTCCGCAACGACCTCGACCCTGCCGTCGGCGAGGTTGTTCGCGTGCCCGACAAGTCCGAGCTCCAGGGCTTTGCTGCGCGTCCACCAGCGGAAACCGACGCCCTGCACCGCGCCGTGCACCCACGCGGTGAGTCGGGCATGCTGTTGTGCGTCGCTCACGGCATTCATGGTGCCGTATTACCCTGCGGAGTCAGTTGCGCACTCCGGGATGCACGGACAGGTGTCACGCTCACTCTTCGGTGATACAGTTCGCACCGCCTCCGTGAAATAGCTGTTCTGCTGCGGCCCCGACCGCGTATCCAGGAACAAGGAGCCTGTATGCCCCCGACTGGCTCTGCCGATGAGCCGCGCGTGACCGTGGCTCCCCCCACCGTCGGCGACGCCAAATCTCGTAAGGCCGGATATCTCGCGCTGCTGGCGAGCGGCCTGATCACCGCGACCGCGTTCGCTGGCATCGCGGACATCGCTGGCACCACCCTTACCACCGCCAGCCCGCCGCCAACGCAGGACTACGAGCGCGCCCCGTCCGACCCCGGCGAGGGCTCGAACCAGATCCCCGGCAACGCGAGTCCCGAGCCGGGCGACGTGACCGTCAGCGGCGCGGCGTCCACGGACGACCTGGCGACCTCGAAGCCGAAGACCACAACGCCGACCACGGTGATCATGACCAACTCGGACGGCACGACCACGACCACCGTCATCCGGCCGGACGGCACCACCACGACGACCACCACGTCGACGTCGACCAGCACGACGACGTCGGGCTCGACGGAGCGGTCGTCGACGTCCACCAGCAGCCCGAGTCAGACGTCGACGTCGAGTTCGCAGCCCACGACGTCGGAGACGACGACGTCGGAGACGTCTGAGCCGACGACAACGACCACGTCGGAGACGTCTGAGTCCTCGGAGACGTCGGAGTCGACCACCACCTCAGAGGAGCCGTCGTCCGAGGGCTCGGAGCCGAGCGACAACGGCAACCAGCAGGATTGATCAAGAACTCACCTGGGGTTGATCTACCTTGCTCCCTCAGTGACGAATTTCTGCCCGATTTGCCCGAATATTTTCGTCACACGGGGAGCAAGGTAGATCAACAAGCCGACAAGGCGGCCGACTGGGATGTGGCGCGGTTTCGTGCCGACGGCAGAGACGTGGCCGCCCGCTCAGTTGCGCCGGGGGCGCGGCTGGCAACGTGGGCAGAAGTACGACGACCGGTTGGTGAACTTCTCCAGCAGCACGAGCGTGCCGCAGCGGCGGCAGGGCTCGTCCTCGCGGCCGTAGACGTTGAGCGAGCGGCTGAAGTACCCCGAGCTGCCGTTGACGTTGACGTACAGCGCATCGAACGACGTCCCGCCCGCCGCGAGCGCTTCCGTCATCACCTCGCTGGCGGCGTGCAGCAGCCGCGTGGCGGTGGCGGGGGCGAGTCGGCCGGTCGGCCGAGTGCCGTGCAGCTTGGCGCGCCACAGCGCCTCGTCGGCGTAGATGTTGCCAATACCGGAAATCAACGTCTGGTCCAGCAGGGCGCGCTTGACCTCGGTGCGCTTGGCGCGCAACCGCGCGACCACCTGCGACGGGTCGAATCGGGAATCCATCGGGTCGCGGGCGATGTGCGCGATCGGTTCCGGCACGGCGGTGCCGTCGACATCGACCAGCTCGGTGAGGGTGAATCCCCCGAACGTGCGCTGGTCAACGAACCGCAGCTCGGTGCCGTTGTCGGCGAAGCGCAGCCGGATGCGCAGATGCGGGCCGTCATCGATGTCGGCGGCCTGCACCAGGAGCTGGCCGCTCATGCCGAGGTGACCGAGCATCGCGTCGCCGGAACTGAGCTCGAACCAGAGGTACTTGCCCCGGCGGCTCACCGCCTCGATGCGCTCACCCGCGAGCCTGCCGATGAAGTCGGCATCGCCGGGAACGTAGCGTCGGATCGCGCGTGGGTGCAGCACCTCGGCGGCGACCACGGTCCTGCCGGTGACGTACTTCGCGAGGCCAGCGCGCACGACCTCGACTTCGGGGAGCTCGGGCACGGCCCGCTCAGCCCGCGTCGTCGGCAGCGGCCGAGGAAGATGCGGCGCTCGCGATAGCGCTCAGCTCGGCCGACAGCGATCGCCACGCCATCTCGGCGGCGTTCTGCTCGGCTTCCTTCTTGGTGGTGCCGCTGCCGCTGCCGCGCTCGTCGTCGTTCACGATGACGGTCGCGGTGAATTCCTTCTGGTGGTCCGGCCCGGTGTCGACCACCTTGTACTCCGGCACGCCGAGCGAGGCGGCTGCCGTCAGCTCCTGCAGGCTGGTCTTCCAGTCGAGCCCGGCGCCCCGCAGCGGGGCCTCGGCGAGCAGGTCACCGAACAGCCGGTGCACGAGCTGCCTTGCGACGTCGATGCCGTGCTCGAGGTAGACCGCACCGATCATCGCCTCAAGGCCGTCGGCCAGGATGCTGGCCTTGTCCCTGCCGCCGGTCATCTCCTCGCCCTTGCCGAGCAGGAGGTGCGCGCCGAGCCCGCCGTCACCAAGCCCACGGGCGACCCCGGCGAGCGCGTGCATGTTCACCACGCTGGCGCGCAGCTTGGCGAGCTGTCCCTCTGGCAGGTCGGGGTGCTCGTTGTACAGGTGGTCGGTGACCACGAGGCCGAGCACCGCGTCGCCAAGGAACTCCAGCCGCTCATTCGGCGGCAGCCCACCGTTCTCGTAGGCATAGGAACGGTGGGTCAGCGCGAGGGTGAGCAGCTCATCCCGCAGTTCGACACCCAACGCCCGCATCAGCGGCGTGGTGTCGCACGCGGGACCGCTCACCGTGTTCGACGCCATCTCGCCTCAGCCGATCAGGCAGGCTCGACGACCTGACGACCGGAGTACTGACCGCAGTTCGGGCAGGCGACGTGCTGCGGCTTCAGCTCCTTGCACGCACGGTTCGCGCACGGCACGAGGTGCACGGCGCTCGCCTTCCACTGCGAGCGGCGGGACCGCGTGTTGGAGCGCGACATCTTCCGCTTCGGGACAGCCACGACTACCTCTCCTCATTCTGGTTAGCTCGCACTGCGAGCACGTTTCGGTCGCTGTTGGTGCGGACATCGCGTCCGCGAAGTCCTCGGCGGCGACAGCGCCGTCACCTCGGCACGGTCACTGCTTGTCGCCTTCGGCGGGCGACGTATCCGAGCCGGATTCGCCAAAGCGTTCGACAAGCGCTGCCCACCGAGGGTCTATCTTCTCATGGCCGTGTCCCGGTTCGAGATCGGCCCACTTGATCCCGCACTCGGCGCATAGTCCCTGGCAGTCCGGCGCGCACAACGGCACCTGCGGCAGCGCGAGCACGGCCGCGTCGCGCACCATCGGCTCAAGGTCGACCAGATCGTCGACGAGGCGGCTGACCTCGTCTTCCTCGGTGGTCTCCTCGGTCACGGAGTCCGGGTAGGCGAACAGCTCGGTGAACTGCACCGAGATCTCGTCGGCGATGGGGTCGAGGCAGCGCGAGCAGGCGCCCTCGATCGGGGCGGTGGCCTCGCCGGAGACCAGCACACCCTCGACGACGGCCTCCAGCCGGGCATCCAGCGTGAATTCCGCCCCCGCTGGCACCTCGATCACGCCGGAGACGCCGAGGGGCTCTTCGACGGGGAGCTGCCGCTGGACGGTGCGGCTGGTGCCCGCCCGCCTGCCGAGATCCCTGGTGTCGATGACCCACGGATCGCGCGGATCGAGTGCGGCCGAACGCTCGGCGCGGTGCATGTCTGACATCACCTCAAGCCTACCGGCCACGCCTGCACCGCCGGTCACGGCGTGGCAGCGAGTGCGCGGCAGGCAGGCTCAGTAGTCGTAGCCGTTGCGGGAGTAGCCGCTGACGCTGCCCACCGCGCTGCCGCGCAGGCGGGTGCGGCCCTGGTCGACCGTGCGCAACGTCTGAGAGAGCAGGTCGGCGAACTCAGCGAGCTTCTCGTCGACGTAGCCGTCGCACTCGGCACGCTGCCGGTCGGCCTCGGCGTTGGCGTCGTCCACGATGCGGGCCGCCTCGCTGTGCGACGCGCGCACCACCTCGGTGTCGGCCACCAGCCGCGCCTGCTCGGCGAGGCCTTCCTGCACCGACCGGTCGTAGGCGTCCCTGCCTGCCTCGATCATGCGCTCCGACTCGCCGCGCGCCCGCTCTGTGAGCTGGTCGTACTCCGCGCGGCCCGCCGCGACCGCCCGGTCGGCCTCCGCGTCGGCGTCGGCGAGGATCGCCTCCGCCTGCGCGCGGGCGTCCGCGACAAGGCGCTCCGCCTCCGCGCGCGCGTCGGCAAGGGTCTGCTCGGCATCAGTGTTGGCCGAGTTGATCGCCTCGTCCGCCTGCTGCTGTGCGGTGTTGAGGATCTCGTCACGCTTGTCCAGCACGTCCTGGGCATCGTCCACCTCGGCGGGCAGGGCGTCCCGAACGTCGTCGAGGAGTTCGAGGACATCGCCACGCGGCACGACACAACTGGACGTCATCGGCACGCCGCGTGCCTCTTCCACGATCGTGACGAGTTCGTCGAGAGCCTCGAACACGCGATACACGGCAGTCTCCTTGGGCCTTGCTGAGTTTGCTTGCCTCAAGTCTGCCCCGAGACGTCGCGAAACGGGCGCAGGTGCGTGATTGTTGGGCGTGTTGCTCAGCCGTTCTCGCGGATGCGGCGCAGCAGCTCCTTGCGCACGTGATCCGGCACAAGCCCGGTGACGTCGCCGCCGTGGGTGGCGACCTCCTTGATCAGCGAGCTCGACAGAAAGCTGTACTCCGGGTTGGTCGACATGAACAGCGTGTCGACGCCGGAGAGCCGCTTGTTCATCTGCGCCATCTGCAGCTCGTAGTCGAAGTCGCTGACCGCGCGCAGGCCCTTGGTGATCGCCGCGATGCCGTTCTCGGTGCAGTACTCGACGAGCAGGCCGTACCACGAGTCGATGCGCACGTTCGGCAGATGCGCGGTGACGGTACGCAGCAGCTCCATCCGCTCGTCGATGGAGAACAGGCCCTTCTTGCTCTTGTTGATCAGCACCGCGACGACGACCTCGTCGAAAAGACCGGCAGACCGCTCGATGATGTCGAGGTGGCCGTTGGTGACGGGGTCGTACGATCCGGGGCACACCGCTCGCCGCATGCAGCGGACGGTAGCACCCTCGCGGGTGGTCCGTTGGCGTGAGTGGTTTAGGCCAGGTACTCGGCGCGGTCCAGTCTCGTGCCGCCGTAGCTGCGGCTGCGCAGCCGCCGGTAGCCGGACGGCCAGTCGATCTCCGGTGTCTTGCCCTCCCGCTCGACGACGATCAGCGCGTCGGGCTCGAGCCAGCCGTTGGCCACCAACGACGTCAGGGCCTGCCGGAGCTCGTCGTTGGTGACGGCGTACGGCGGGTCGAGCAGCGCAAGGTGGAACGTCGTCGGCGCTGGTTCGGCGGCCACCGAGGTGACGGTGCCGTGCCGGATGGTGCCGCCGATGCCGAGGCCGTCGACGTTGGCGCGCAGGTCGGCGACGGCGCGCAGGTCGGACTCCACGAAGTAGGCGTCCGCGGCGCCCCGGGACAGCGCTTCCAAGCCGAGCGCGCCGGAGCCCGCGTAGAGGTCGAGCACCCTCGCACCCTCGACGTCGCCAGCGGCGTCGAGGGCGTTGAACAGCGCCTCCCTGACGCGCTCCGCCGTCGGCCGTGTGCCGCGCGGCGGCACACGCAACCGCCTGCCACCAGCCGATCCCGCCACGATCCTCACACCTCGATCCTCGCGCATGTGGGTGGCGGCGGGTGGGGGTGGGGTGCGATGAAGGGCTTCTTTGTAGCGCCTGACGCAAGGAAGAATCCCTTCATCGCACCAGCCCCGCCACGCTCGGTAGGGATTACGGGAGCACACATCGCCCGTGAAGGCGTATTCTCGACCTTCCCCCTCGGATTTCTAGGAGCGCTGCGTGTCGGAACCTCGGGTCAGGCGAGCCGAGATCGCGCTGGAGCAAACTTACGTCGACCGGGTGTACGCACGCCTCGGCGAACTGCGCGCAAGCGCGGAGCAGATGCGCTCCAAGGGCTACGAGATCGGCCACGGCGCGCAGCAGGAAGCCGTGTTCGAACAGGCGTCGATGCTGTTCGAGCGCGACATGATGGTCTTCCACGCGAACCAGACGCTGCACACGCTGGACGCCGAGTACGAGGGCCTTGTCTTCGGCCGCCTCGACCACACCACGCCGGACGAGCCGATCTACGTCGGCAGGCTCGGCATCAGGGACGCGGACTTCAACAACGTCGTCACCGACTGGCGCGCCCCTGCCGCCGCGCCGTTCTACCAGGCCACCGCGCAGGAGCCACTGGACGTCATCCGGCGGCGGGTCATCCGCTGCTCCGGCGCCGAGGTGCTCGACGTCGACGACGACGTGCTGATGGCGAGCGCGGTGCCGGACGGCATGGTGATCGTGGGTGAGGGCGCGCTGATGGCCGCGCTCGGTCGCGCCAAGGGCGATCGGATGCGCGACATCGTCGCCACCATCCAGAAGGAGCAGGACGAGGTGATCCGCGCGCCGTGGCGCGGGGTCACGGAGATCACCGGCGGGCCGGGCACCGGCAAGACGGCGGTCGCCCTGCACCGGGCGGCATACCTGCTGTATCGCCACCGCAAGCAGCTCGGCGGGGCTGGGATGCTCGTCGTGGGGCCGTCCGGGGTGTTCACCAACTACATCTCACGAGTGCTGCCCGCGATGGGCGAGACCGACGTCGAACTGCGCGCGCTCGGTGAGGTGTTGGACGGCTACACGGCCGAGCACGCCGACCCTGCCCCGGTCGCGGCGATCAAGGGTTCGCTGCGGATGCGCAAGGTGTTGCTGCGCGCGATCCGCGACACGCCGCCGGACGTGCCGACGCGGCTGCGGATGGTCTATCGGGGCGAAGTACTCACCCTGGAGCGTGACGCTCTCGAACGGGTGCGGAAGCGCGTGCTGACCAGCGGCGGTCCCCCGAACCGCATCCGGGTGCGCGCCGCCGAGGCGCTGCTTGCGGCGCTTGCGGACGTCGCTGAGCAGGCCGCACGCGACGACGACACGGCGTTCTCGCCCGCGCAGCGCGCCGAGCTGATCACCGACCTTGGCGAGCGGATGGAGTTCCACCGGTTCCTGGTCGTCTGGTGGCCGGTGCTGTACGCGGACGAGGTGTTGACCTGGCTGGGTGACCCGGCGCGGTTGGCCAGGGCCGCGCGCAAGACGTTGACCGCGGACGAGGTGACGCTGCTGTCGACGTCGTTCGAGGACCGCTCGCGCGGGTTCTCCGTCGCCGACATCGCGCTGCTGGACGAGCTGCGGGTGCTGGTCGGCAAGCCGCGCCGCAGGCGACGCGCCCCCGAGAACGCCGAGCCGGAGCGCGCCGAGCACGGCGGACGACACCGCCCGGAGCACTACGACGAGTACTCGCACATCGTCGTGGACGAGTCGCAAGACCTGTCCCCGATGCAGTGGCGGATGGTCGGCAGGCGCGGGAAGTACGCGAGCTGGACCGTGGTGGGCGACCCGGTGCAAAGCTCGTGGCCGGATACCGCAGAGGCCGAGGCAGCGGCCGTCGAGGCGTTCGGCGCGCGCACCACCCGCAGGCGGTTCACGTTGCGCACCAACTACCGCAACTCGGCGGAGATCTTCGATCTGGCGGCGCGGGTCGTCGCGGACACCGCCGAGCCGGGCGAGCTGCCGCACGCGGTGCGCCGGACCGGGGCCGATCCCGAGGTGCGCGACGTCGACGTCGCTGAGCTGAAGACTGCTGTGGCGGGTGCCGCCGAGGAGCTGCTGCGGTCGGTCGAGGGCACGGTCGGCGTGATCAGCGCGATGGAGCGGGTGCCGCACGTCGAGAAGTGGGTGTCGACGCTGGCCGACGAGCGGCTGAAGGTCGTCGGCAGCCTGGACAGCAAGGGGCTGGAGTACGACGCCGTCGTGCTGGTCGAGCCGAGCGAGCTGATCGCGGAGTCGACCACCGGCGCCCGGCTGCTCTACGTCGCGCTCACCCGCGCCACGCAGCGGCTGGTCGTGCTCGCGTCGGACCGGGACTGGCTGGCGGGGTGACAGCCGCCGTCAGGAGCGGACGCGCCCGAGTTCAGTGACACGGTGACGCATCATGTCGGCGAGGCGCTCCGTCACCGGGCCGTCGAAGCCGATCTCATCAAGACGATCGATCCAGGTGGGCGCCGTGTCGCAGATGCGGTCCAGCGCCGAGGCGACGGCAGCAGGCGACAGCCCAAGGCGTTCGCCTGACTCGGTGAGGTGGTCGCGGTCGAGTCGATTCGCGCGCCCGTAGAAATTGAGCGCCATCGGATCACGCCAATCCAGGTACGGCTGAGTCGTCACCAGGTCATAGACCGGTGTGACTTCCCAAAATCCGGCGGGTGCCCGCCGGACGCTGAAGTTCTTACCGTGGAGATCACCGTTGCCGATGACGTAGCTGAACGCGACAAGTTCGATGACCCGCCGGAGCGCGAGTTGCCGGGACCCGTCACCTGCTGCGACAGCATCGGCGACCGCGCGGGCGACCGTTTCCGTCTTCAACCGGTACTTGGCGGCCGGGTAGACCCCGAGCAGCTGGCACGCGTCCTCTTGTGCGAGCGAAGTCGGCTCGCCGTCCGTGCCCGGTATGCGGTCGAAGCGGGACACCACAAGTCCGGTCTGGCCCCGCTTGTCCTCGATGATGGTGTGATTCGGAACTTCGAGCCCGCAGTCCGCCGCCATGCTGAGGAAGAAGTGCTCGTTCTCGATCAGGCGGGGATAGTCGTCTGGCGGGTTGAGTTTGAGGATGGCTGGTCCCCGTGCGGTCCTGACCGGTGTCGAGATCAGCTCCGCACTGACTTTGACCTGCACCCCGGGAAGCGCGATGCGGTCGAGTTCCTCGAGCCTGGTCGATGTCGCGCTCGCGAAGACGTCGGACAGATCGGTTTGGGCGCGGGTGTCGTCGAAGACCGGAGAAGGCACCGTGAGCGCCTGGCCGCAGGGGACGACGCGGACGTCACCGATGGTGTCCTGCCCAACGGCGAGCAAGAGAGTGAAATGGTCGTCCTCGCTGGTGCGAGTGCCGGTAGCGATCGCACGCAGGCGCACTCCCTCGGGAAGTAGTCCGGCGAAGAACGGCGGCACAGAGCCGCCCGTCGCGGTGACCGGCTCGGTACTTCGCGGCAGCGTGTGGGCGACGTCCGGCGCGAAAGGTGCGGCGAGGTGGTCCGGCTCGTACCGGAACACCACGGTGTCACCATCGCGAGTGAGTGTTGCGGCGAGACGCTCGCCCTTGTAGACGTCGGCGTCGTTGATCGCGCGGAGGCCGTCAGGAGTCGTCATGCCGGTCGCTCCGATCGGATGGCGCACTGAGCACCGCTGTCGCCTCGGCGCCACTCAGCCGCCGCGCATGCGACTTCGGCAGCGCGGCAAGAGCGAGCCCAAGGGCGTCCAGGATCTTGAGCAGGATGTCGGCGCGAATGCTGAGTTTGCCAGCCTCAAGCGCCTGAATGGAGCGTTCGCTCACTTCGGCGAGCTCGGCAAGCTCCCGCTGGGTGAGCCGCAGGGCTCGGCGTCGTTCCGCTGCGAGTGTCGCCAGCCGACCCAACGGCCCGGCGTCCTCGCGTCGGGTTCGCCGCGGCCCAGTTCGGGTAGGCATGGTGACCTCTATCCGCACGATAGTTCGGTTAGAGAGAGTTTGACACGAGTGGCATCCGAATGTCTAGCACTGTGCGCACGATCGTGCGGGTAATCGACTTCGAAGACAGGATGTAACTCCGTCAGCAGTCTATCCGCACGATCGTTCGGTTAGCTGCAACGCCGCGCGGTACGCCGTTGGTGACTGATGTTGATCACGTCTACTCGCGTTGTGGTGCGAGAATGCCCGGTTCGCCCGATCTCCCTAGCAACAGCACGAGTAGGCGTGATCAACTACCGCTGCCGTCAGGAACCGCACGGTCACGGCGTACCCGCGCCGCCCGCCGCCACCCGGTCGGCAGCTGAGGACGTCGAACGTCGGACATCGCTCACTCCCGCTCAGCGTCGGCGCCCGCCCCCGTCTGCCAGGACCGCCACCCGGGTGTGCTCGGTCCTGCCGCGCAGCGGGACGCGCTTGTACTCCCGCCAGTGCTTCCGCTCGTCGTCGTCACACGCCCGCTCCAGCACCCGCATCGACGCGGCGACGTTGCCCCGCACCGACTTGGCCAGCTCCGTCAGCCGCGCCGCCTCGTTGACCGGGTCGCCGATCACGGTGTACTCGAACCGGGTCTCCGCGCCGACATTGCCCGCGACCGCGGGACCTGCCGAAACGCCGATGCCCGCCGGGAACTCCGGCACCTCGGCGCGCAGCCGCTCGTTCATGCGCCGCGCGGCCTTGAGCGCCATGCACTCGGCGTCCGGCAGCTCCGTCGGCGCGCCGAAGATCGCGAGCGCGGCGTCGCCCTGGAACTTGTTCACGAACCCGTCGTGGGCGTGCACCTCGTCCACGACGACCGCGAAGAACCGATTCAGCAGCTCGACGACCTCGGTGGGCGGCCTGGTCGCCGCGATCCCGGTCGAGCCGACGACGTCGACGAACAACACCGCGACGTCCCGCAGCTCCCCACCCAGCTCGACCTGCTGCGACATCGCGACCTCTGCGACGTCCTCCCCGACCAGCCTGCCGAAGATGTCCTTCACCCGTTCGCGTTCCCGCAGCCCGGCGACCATGTCGTTGAAGCCGGTCTGCATCCTGCCAAGCTCGGTGCCGTCGAAGACGACGACCTCGGTGTCGAAGTCGCCGCGCTCGACTCGCGCCAGGGCGGCACGGACGGTACGGATCGGCGCGGTCGTCGCGCGCGTGGTCAGCAGCGTGACACCGAAGCCACCCGCCAGGGTGATCGCACCGAGCACGAGGACCGTGACCGCGAAGTCGAAGCGCGAGACGTCCTCCACCCGCAGCAACGCCAGCAGCGCCACCAGCATGACGCCCAGCACGGGCACGGCGGTGCCCATCGCCCAGAACAGCAGCGTCCGCAGCGTCACACCGACGCTCAGCCGCCGCAGCCGTGGCCCGGTCGACAGCGCCCGCGCGGCGATCGGCCGCAGTGCGAACTCGCTGAGCAGGTATGCGTTCGCGCAGGTCACGGTGCCACTGAGCACGATGCTGAACGCGATCTTGAGCAGCAGGTCCGGGTCGACAAGCCCGTAGAGCAGCGAGAACACGATCAGCCCACCGAGCCACGCCAGCGCCTGCATCACCGTGAACTCGGCCGGCAGCCGCAACGTCGCCCTGCGCTGGTGCTCGTCGAGCTGTCCGCCGTCGGTGGCCCAGTGCAGCACCCGCAGCCCCCGGATCACCGCCCAGATGTTGATACACGCCCAGGAGATGATGATGTAGGCGGGCACGGCGACGAAGTTGACGAGCACCAACTCGTCGGTGAACACCGGCGGCCCCGGCATCACCAGCGTGACCAGCAGGATCGCGACGGTCGCGCCGACGATGTTGGCGATGGCGAGCAACCCGCCGAGCAGCCAGCGCACCCGGATGCGCAGCTTGCCGCCGTCCTGGTCGCCGGACCCGAGCAGCCAGGACCCGAACGGCGACTCGCGCATCACCCGGTCCTCCGACTTGCGAGCCATCCGCAACCGGTCGGCCATGGTGGGTGGCGAGGTCTGCTGCTCACTCACCATGCCTCCCAGTGCTCGTCACAGGCTCGTCAGTGGCCCCGTAGGCGTCAGTCCAGCACGACGAGGAGGTCTCCGCCTTCAACCTGTTGGACCGTGTTGATCGCCAACCGGGACACGGTGCCTGCGGTGGACGCGGTGATCGCGGCTTCCATCTTCATCGCTTCGATAGTGGCTACGGTATCGCCAGCGGCGACGGTATCGCCCTCGGACACGGCAAGTGTGACAACTCCCGCAAATGGCGCAGCCACATGCCCCTTGTTGGACTTGTCCGCTTTTTCGGCGGCAGGCAGGTCCGATGCGACCGAGGTGTCACGCACCATGATGGGCCGGAGCTGGCCATTCAGGCTGGCCATGACGGTGCGCATGCCGCGTTCGTCCGCCTCGCCGACGGCTTCCAGCTCGATCAGCAGCCGCACGCCCGGCTCAAGGTCGACCGCGTACTCCTCCCCCGGCCGCAGGCCGTAGAGGAAGTCCTTGCTGGCGAGCACGCTGGTGTCGCCGTAGGCGTCGCGGTGTTGCTGGTAGTCCTTCGTCGGGCCGGGGAACAGCAGCCGGTTCAGCGTGTGGCGACGGTTCTCGGCGAGCCCGGTGCGGTCCTCGGCGGACAGCGCGGCGACCGGTTTGGCGTCCGCCCGTCCTTCGAGGGCCTTGCTGCGGAACGGCTCCGGCCAGCCGCCGGGTGGGTCGCCCAGCTCGCCGCGCAGGAATCCGATCACCGAGTCGGGGATGTCGAAGCTGTTCGGGGACTGCTCGAACTCCTTCGGCTCCACCCCCGCGCCCACCAGGTGCAGCGCCAGGTCACCGACCACCTTCGACGACGGCGTGACCTTGACCAGCCTGCCGAGCATCCGGTCGGCGGCGGCGTACATCGCCTCGATGTCCTCGAACCGGTCGCCGAGGCCGAGTGCGACCGCCTGCTGGCGCAGATTGGACAACTGCCCGCCGGGGATCTCGTGGTTGTAGACGCGGCCCGTGGGTGAGGCGAGGCCCGCCTCGAACGGCGCGTATATCTTGCGCACGCTCTCCCAGTACGGCTCCAGCTCGTTGATCGCGCGCAGGTCGAGCCCGCTGGGCCGGTCGGAGTGGTCGGTGGCGGCGACGATGGCCGACAGCGACGGCTGGCTGGTGGTGCCCGACATCGACGCGGCAGCCCCGTCGACGGCGTCCGCCCCCGCCTGGACCGCCGCCAGATAGGTCGCGAGCTGCCCGCCAGCGGTGTCGTGCGTGTGGACGTGCACCGGCAGGTCGAACTCCGACCGCAACGCCGAGACCAGCTTCGCGGCGGCCGGGGCCCGCAAGAGCCCTGCCATGTCCTTGATCGCCAGCACGTGCGCCCCTGCGGCCACGATCTGCTCGGCGAGCTTGAGGTAGTAGTCCAGCGTGTAGAGGTTCTCGGCCGGATCGGACAGGTCCGAGGTGTAGCAGAGCGCGACCTCCGCGATCGACGTGCCGGTCTCGCGCACCGCCTCGATCGCCGGCCGCATCTGCTCGACGTCGTTGAGCGCGTCGAAGATGCGGAAGATGTCGATGCCGGTGGCGGCGGCCTCCTCGACGAAGGCGTGCGTCACCTCGGTCGGGTACGGCGTGTAGCCGACGGTGTTGCGGCCCCGCAGCAGCATCTGCAGGCAGATGTTCGGCACCGCCTCCCGCAGCGCGGCCAGCCGCTCCCATGGGTCCTCGGCGAGGAACCGCAGCGCGACGTCATAGGTCGCCCCGCCCCAGCACTCAAGCGACAGCAGCTCGGGGCAGGTCGCGGCCATCACCGGCGCCATCGCCAACATGTCCTTGGTACGCACCCGCGTCGCCAGCAACGACTGGTGCGCGTCCCGGAACGTGGTGTCGGTGACACCGAGCGTCGGCGAGGCCCGCAACCACTGCGCGAAACCCTCCGGCCCCAGCTCGGTCAGCTTCTGCTTCGACCCCGCCGCGGGTTCGACGCCGCCAATGTGGGGCAGCTTCACCGCCGGGTCGATCAGATGTGGCCGGGGACCGTTCGGCTTGTTCACCGTGACGTCCGCGAGGTAGGTGAGCAGCTTGGTGCCCCGGTCGGCCGAGTGGCGGGCGGTGAGCAACTGCGGCCGTTCCTCGATGAACGACGTCGTCACCTGCCCCGCCCGGAAGTCAGGGTCGTCCAGCACGGCCTGCAGGAACGGGATGTTGGTCGCCACGCCACGGATGCGGAACTCGGCCACCGCGCGACGTGCCTTGCGCACCGCCGTGGTCAGGTCACGACCCCGGCAGGTCAGCTTGACCAGCATCGAGTCGAAGTGTGCGGAGATCTCGGTGCCCGCGAACGCGGTACCGCCATCGAGACGGATACCGGAGCCGCCCGGCGAGCGGTAGCCGGAGATCATGCCGACGTCGGGGCGGAACTCGTTCGCCGGGTCCTCCGTCGTGATGCGGCACTGCAACGCCGCACCCCGCACATAGACCGCGTCCTGGGACAACCCTAGGTCGTCCAGCGTCTCGCCGGAGCCGATGCGCAGCTGCGACTGCACCAGGTCGACGTCGGTGACCTCCTCGGTCACCGTGTGCTCCACCTGGATCCGCGGGTTCATCTCGATGAAGTGGTACTCGCCGGACTCGTCCAGGAGGAACTCCACCGTGCCCGCGTTGCGGTAGCCGATCTGGCGCGCGAACGCCACCGCGTCGGCACAGATCCGCTCCCGCAGGTCGGGGTCCAGGTTCGGCGCGGGCGCCAGCTCGATCACCTTCTGGTGGCGCCGCTGCACCGAGCAGTCCCGCTCGTAGAGGTGGATAGTGCCGTCCGCGCCGCCTGTTCCGTCACTGAGGATCTGCACCTCGATGTGGCGCGGGTTGACCACCGCCTTCTCCACGAACACCGTCGCGTCGCCGAACGCCGACTCCGCCTCGCGGGACGCAGCCTCGATCGCTTCCCGCAGCTTCGCCGGGTCCGTCACCCGCCGCATACCGCGTCCGCCACCACCGGCGACGGCCTTCACGAAGACCGGAAACCCTACCTCCTCTGCCGCCGCGACCAGCTCATCGACGTCGGTCGACGGCCTGCTGGAGCCCAGCACGGGGATGCCCGCCTCGCGGGCGGCGGCCACCGCGCGGGCCTTGTTGCCGGTCAGCTCCAGGATGTCCGCGCTCGGCCCCACGAAGGTGATGCCCGCCTGCTCGCAGGCCCTGGCCAGGTCCGGGTTCTCGGACAGGAAGCCGTAGCCGGGGTAGACCGCGTCGGCGCCTGCCTCCTGGGCGGCGCGCACGATCTCGTCCACGGACAGGTACGCCCGTACCGGGTGGCCGCGCTCCCCGATCTCCAACGACTGATCCGCCTTCAACCGGTGCAGTGAGTTACGATCCTCATGCGGGAACACCGCGACCGTCCCCGCACCCAGCTCATAAGCAGCCCGAAACGCACGGATCGCGATCTCGCCGCGGTTGGCCACAAGCACCTTGCGGAACATTCGGCTCCTTCCCTTCGAGCCCCTCCTGGTCTGAATCGGTTCTGTACGCTACCTGCCCACAACAGGCAGCGGTAGCGTCGCCGGAGGCTTACCCGTGGGTCACTTCGTGACGTACTTCACGAGCGCGGCGCATCAGCTTTTTTCCAAGAATCCCGCTCTGTCCGGGTCGATCAAGTCGGTAACCAGGTGTGCGAGGCCGAGGTGATTGCCGAGCGACGGGTCGTCCGCGACGATCCGCAAGGCGGCATCCCGCGCGTCGGCGATCATGTCCTCGTCAGCCAGCAACGACAACAGTTTGAGGCCCGAACGCTTGCCGGACTGCGCCGCGCCGAGAATGTCACCCTCCCGGCGTAGTTCCAGGTCCCGGCGGGACAGCTCGAAGCCATCCAGCGTGGACTCGACGGCCGCCAGCCGCTCCCGCGCCGCCGTGCCTTCCAACGTCTCGGTGACCAGCAGACACAGGCCGGGCACGTCGCCCCGGCCCACCCGGCCGCGCAACTGGTGCAACTGCGAGAGCCCGAACCGTTCGGCGTCCATGATGACCATGGCGGTCGCGTTCGGCACGTTCACACCGACCTCGATCACCGTCGTCGCGTGCAGGACGTCGAGCTTGCCCGCCGCGAACGCGCGCATCACGGCGTCCTTCTCCTCGGGCGCCAGCTTGCCGTGCAGCACCCCGATGCGCAGCTCCGACAGCGGGCCGTTCTCAAGTTCGGCCGCCATGTCCAGCACCGAGAGCGCTGGCCTGCCCTCGCCGTTGGCGGCAGGGGGCTCGTCACCGATCCTCGGGCACACGACGTACGCCTGGTGGCCCTTGCGCACCTCCTCCACGATGCGCTCCCACGTCCGGTCCAGCCAGGCTGGCTTCTCGGCGGCGGGCACCACGCTGGTCTTGATCGGGGAACGACCCGCTGGCAGTTCGCGCAGCGCGGAGATCTCCAGGTCGCCGTAGACGGTCATCGCCACGGTGCGCGGGATCGGCGTCGCGGTCATGACCAGGACGTGCGGGCTGGTGAAGTCCGCGCCCCGCGTCCGCAGCGCGTCCCGCTGTTCGACGCCGAAGCGGTGCTGCTCGTCCACGACGACCAGCCCGAGATCCGCGAACGACACGGTGTCCTGGATCAGCGCATGGGTGCCGACGATGATCCCCGCCGCGCCGCTGGCGGCGTCCAGCAACGCCTGTTTGCGCTGCTTGGCCGTCATCGACCCGGTGAGCAGCGCGACCCGCGTCGCACCGTCCGCCGCACCCAGCTCCCCGGCGCAGCCGAGGTCGCCGAGCAGTTCCCGCAGCGAGCGAGCGTGCTGCGCGGCGAGCACTTCGGTGGGCGCGAGCATCGCCGCCTGCTTGCCCGCGTCGATGACCTGCGTCATCGCCCGCAGCGCGACCACGGTCTTCCCACTGCCGACCTCGCCCTGCAGCAGCCGGTTCATCGGGTGGTCCTGCGCGATATCGGCCGCGATGTCGTCGCCGACCTCCCGCTGTCCGTCGGTGAGCGCGAACGGCAACCGCGCGTCGAATGCCTCTCGCAGTCCGCCGGACACCGGCGGGCAGGCGGGCGCGGGCCGCGACACCGCCGACATTCGACGTTCGGCGAAGATCACCTGGATCGCCATCGCCTCGTCCCACTTGAGACGTTCCTTGGCGACGTCGATCGAGTCGAGGTTCGGCGGCCGGTGGATCAGCCGCAGCGCGGTGTCCAGGCTGGCGAGCCCGCGCGCGGCGAGCAGTTCGGGCGGCATCGGATCGTCGTCGATCTCGACCATGTCGAGCACCTGCCGCACGCAGCGGGCGATCACCCAGGACTGCATGCCCTCTGCGGCGGGATAGACCGGGATGATCTCGCCGACGAACTCGTCGACGGACGACGCGCTCATGTCGTCCAGCAGCTCGTACTCCGGGTGCGCGAGTTGCAGCACGCGCCGGAACTCGGACACCTTGCCCGCGAACATCCCGGTCTTGCCCGGCTTCAGACGTTGGGCGTGGAACTGCGCCTTGTTGAAGAACGCGAGGCGGAGCTGCTTGGTGCCGTCGGTGATGGTGACCTCGAGGATGCTGCCCTTGCGGTTGCGCATCTTGCGGAGGTTGGCATTCACCACCCGCGCCATGACGGTGACGTGCTCGCCCTGCTCCAGTCCCGAGATCGCGGTCAGCGCGCCACGGTCGGAGTAGCGGCGCGGGTAGTGCCGCAGCAGCTCGCCGACGGTGTTGATGTCCATTTTGGACGCAAGCAGGTTCGCTGATCGGGTGCCGATCAACGACGTGAGGTCGTCGCGCAGCGTGGCCACGGTTACTACTCCACTCCGAACGTCAGCATCGACTCGGTCTGTCCACCCTGGTACGCGGCGAATTCGACCTCGGGGTGCGCCCGCGCGAGCCGTTCGGCAACGGCGGCATCGATCCCATCCGGCGCCCGGGCGCCGAGCAGCAGGGTGACCAGCTCGCCACCCGCGCTCAACATCCGTTCGACCACGCTCATCGCCGCGTCCGCGACCACGGTAGCCGACGGGTCCGACACTCCCGGCTCGATGAGCACGACCTCGCCGTCGACGAACCCGACCAGGTCCCCAGCGCGCACCGTGCCCACCCAGGTCATCGCGTCCTCGGCGGCGACGAGCAGTTCACCCCGACGGGTGGCAGCGGCGGCCTCGGCCATCGCGACGACGTCGTCCGCGGCCCTGCGTTCGACGTCGTGCACCGCGATCGCGGCGAGCACCTGCACCGGCGACGCGCACGGGATGACGACGACGTCCTTGCCCGCCGTCACCGCGCGTTCGGTGGCCGCCTCGACCACGCTGGTCGTCTCGGCGCCGGCGGGCAGCACCACGACGTGCGAGGCGCGCAGCTCGGTGACGGCGTGCATAACGCGGTCGATGCTGAGCGGGTTGCGCGTGTCGCAGGCCAGCGCGGTGACACCCTCCTGGCGGCACAGCTCCCCCAGGTCACGGCCATGGACGACGGCGAGCACCGCCCTGCCGCCCAGCGAACCGCCCGCCACCGCCAGCGACTCCACCCGCACGTCGCGGGGCCTGCCGACATTCAGCCCCGCCTCGAGCGCCGCGCCGATGTCGGCGCAATGCACGTGGACGGCGTGGCTGCCAGCGCCGTCGCCCGCGATGGTCACGCAGTCGCCCAGCGCGCTGAGCCGATCGCGCAGCTCGGGCAGGGCGAGGTCGGACATGCCGTCGAGCAGGTACATGACCTCCCACGGCTGGGAGCTCTCGGTGAGCTTGCCCTGCGGGGTGACCGGGCCGCCCGGCGAACCAGCGCCCGCGAACTCCGGGCGCTTCTTCGCCGGGCGGTCTGCGATGACGGCCGCGAGCTCGTCCAGCACGGCCAGCACGCCGCGCCCGCCCGCGTCGACGACGCCCGCGTCAGCGAGCACCGCGAGCTGCTGCGGCGTCTCGGCGAGCGCGGCGGCAGCCGCGTCCGCCGCCGCGCCGGCGACGTCTGGCACGCCCGCCGCGCCGCCGCGCCTGGCGTTCTCCGCGCCTCGTGCCGCCGCAGTCAGCACGCTCAGCATCGTCCCGTCGACCGGCCGGGCGACGGCGGCGATCGCAGTGCGCTCCGCCCGCGCGAGCGCAGCCGCGAGCCCGGGCGCGTCGACGACAACGGCGTCCCCCGCGGAGTCCGCAACGCCTCGGAGTAGTTGCGACAGGATCACGCCGGAGTTCCCGCGCGCGGCGCGCACCGCGCCGCGCGCGAACGCCGCGAGCGCCGTCCCTGCGCCGTCGTCCGGGTTGTCCGGCTCCTGCTGCGCGAGCGCGTCCCGCGCGCCGGTGACGGTGTGGAGGAGGTTGGAGCCGGTGTCGGAGTCCGGCACCGGGTAGACGTTGATCCGGTCGATGTCGGCGCGCAGCGCGTCGAGCGCGGTGACGCAGGCCGTCGCCCACGCCCGCACGGCAGCCGCATCCACAGCCCGCATACCTACCTCGGAACCTCTGCCTGCGTCGCCACTGTGTGCCTTCCGTGCCTGCTGCGCTTCCCGGGGCGTGTGCTGTAGGAGGCGTCCCGACCTGCCGCTCTACCTGCGTGGAGCGGCCGTCTGACACCCTGTGCTGAGTGAGCCTATCGACCCGGGTGCGCCCGGCGGGACCGCACCGGCTACCCTATCCGAGTCGCCCGATGCGTTTCGGGCTTGCACATTTCCCTGATCTAAGGAGTGTTCGACGTGGCTGCCGTGTGCGACGTCTGCGGTAAGGGGCCGGGCTTCGGCAAGTCGGTCTCGCACTCCCACCGGCGCCACAACCGCCGGTGGAACCCCAACATTCAGACTGTTCACGCCAAGGTCGGTCTTTCCGGCAAGAAGCGCATGAACGTCTGCACCTCGTGCCTCAAGGCGGGCAAAGTGACCCGAGTGAGCCGCACCGCGGTCTGACACGCGGCGCGAGAGCGCGAACTGACAAACCCCGGCGCGACCTGGTCGTGCCGGGGTTTTCGCGTGTGTGGGCGCTGGCCTGGCCTGCGCCCTGCCAGCCTGAGTTGATCACGTCTACTCGCGGTGTTGTTCGCCAAACCGGACGAAATGGACGTATTCGCGCAACAACGCGAGTAGGTCCGATCAACTTCGGACCTACTCGCCCTTCAGTCGGGAAGCCCTACGGCAGTTTCCAGTCGATGGGGTTCGCGCCCTGCTTCTCCAGCAGCTCGTTGGCGCGGCTGAACGGGCGGGAACCGAAGAAGCCGTTGTGCGCGGACAGCGGGCTCGGGTGCACCGACTCGATGCAGCGGTCCGCGCCAATGAGCGGCTTGAGCTTGCGGGCGTTGCTGCCCCACAGGATCGCGACCAGCGGCTCGTCCCGCGCCGCGAGCGTGCGGATGGCCTGCTCGGTGACGTCTTCCCAGCCCTTGCCCTGGTGAGAGTTCGGCTTGCCCGGCTGCACGCTCAACGCTCGGTTCAGCAGCAGCACGCCCTGTTCGGTCCACGGCGTAAGGTCGCCGTTGGACGGCAGCGGGTGGCCGAGGTCGTCCGAGTACTCCTTGTAGATGTTCACCAGACTCTTCGGCAGCGGCCGGACGTCGGGGGCGACCGCGAAGCACAGCCCGATGGGATGCCCAGGCGTTGGGTAGGGGTCCTGGCCGACGATCAGCACCCTGACGTCGTGGAACGGCCGCTTGAACGCCCGCAGCACGTTGTCCCCCGACGGAAGGTACTTGCGTCCCGCCGCGATCTCCGCGCGCAGGAACTCCCCCATCTGCGCGATCTTAGGCGCGACCGGCTCCAACGCCGTCGCCCAGCCTGCTTCAACGATCTCTGTGAGGGGCCGTGCTGCCATGCCGCCTGAGCCTAGCGCCCTCGATTCGCGGCCTCGCATCGACGTGCCCTGAAACGACGACTTCAGCCGACGCGGCCCTCGTCTCCCGAGCTTCGCCGGGGATATTGCTCGACCTGAGCCCGATTCGCGGCTATTTGTCCGGTTCTCGCGACCATTTGCCTGGCGAAGCCAGCGCACGCACCCGCCGTCACGCCGACTGCGCACCGATGTCGACACGCCAAAAGCGCAACCTGCCAACACCTCCTAACGTGACTTACAATTTTCGCTAAGAAAAGCGCAATGTCGAGCGGGAAGTCGCGATGACTGAACATTTCACCGGACCACCTCCGGTCCGGTTGGAGTTGAACCGGGTGATCGACGCCTTGTCGATGGGTAGGTCTGCCGACGCAATCGAGTCCGAGCTCGTCGACGTGAAGGAGGAACCCCGACGCCGAGGAGATCGTAAGGAGGTTCTGCCCGGCGCCACGACCAATGAGGCTGCCGCGAGTTACCTCGCGGGCGAGCTCGCGTGTCTGGCGAACTCCGGTGGCGGCGCCGTTGTACTCGGCGTCGCCGACGACGGCACGGTCATTGGCACGCAACTCGACGTGGAGTGGCTGCGACATCGCATCTACGAGCTGACCGATCGCAAGCTCACCGTGACAGCTGCGGCGCTGCTGCTGCGCGGCGAGCGGGTGCTGGAGATAGTCGCGCCCGCCGCACTGGAGCCGATCCGGTTCCGCGGCAAGATCCGACACCGTGTCGGTAAGAACTGTGTCGAGATCGACGCCGCAACCTGGGCCGGCACCCATCAGATTCGCATGGGCTACGACTGGTCCGCGCAGCCGTCGACACGCACGCTCGCCGATGTTCGCGTCGCCGCAGTGGAGGTCGCGCGCGATTTCTTGCTCGCGTCCGGCGAGGCTGCGGCCGCGGACCTTGCCTCGGCGTCCGATCGGGACCTAATCCGTCGGCTCAATCTGTGCGCCGACTCAGGCACGCTGACCAACGCGGGCGCACTGTTGCTGTGCGCCGGGCCCGCTGTGATCGACTATCGCCGCAGGGATGTCAGTGGCGGCGATGCGGTCACCCGGATCAACCGTTCTGACCGGTCGGTACTGGAACAGCTCGCGCAGGTCATCGAGGCCGTCAGGCTGCACAACCCACGCGTCGAACTCGATGTGCGCTGGGTACGCGGCCTGACGTACCGGGTCCCCGACCTAGCCGCCCGTGAGGCTTTGGTCAACGGCATCACTCACCGGGACTGGCAGTCGCCCACCGCGACCGAAATCGAGCACGTCGGGGACCGGTATACGGTGATCTCTCCCGGTGGGTTCATTGGCGGTGTCGGGCCGGACAACATCATCACCCACCCCTCGGTTCCGCGATACCCGCAGCTCGCGCAGACGTTGGCGAAGCTGCGGATCGCCGAGCGTCAGGGAATCGGCGTCGACCGCATGCACCGCGACATGCTCGCACTCGGTCTTCCCGCGCCGGTCATCGAGCAACTCCCCGGACCAGCGGTTCGCACCACACTCATCGGTGGCGAGCCAGACCACACGTGGTTGGAACTACGGGAGCGCATGCATCCTGCCAACGCCCGCGACGACCTGGACTTCCTGCTCGTGCTGGACACCACCGCGCGCCGGGGCTGGATATCGGGGCCAACGGCAGCGGCCGCGATGCAACGATCCCGCGCTGAGCTTGTCGTTTAACCTGCGGCTTGCTTGTTGTTGCTTGTCGTCGTGGCCGTTGTGATCCTTTTGCCCACGTCGTGACGGGTCACGCGATGCCTGTTGCGGGATCCTGGTGGGCGTCCTGGTCCGGGCCGGGAGGGT